>CAVBNJ010000005.1:0-27428 GCA_963596755.1 bacterium | reverse complement strand
CTCCAGTGCATGCTCAAAATAAGCAATATACTGTTCTATGTTTGTTTCATCCAGTCTCTCAAAAATCATCGCCTTCTATTCCTTCCCATCTATCATTTTCCTCATTCTTCTCCTGATCCCCCACCGAACCGCCAGCATCCCCGCAATCAGGACCGCCGCAATTACTCCATCCCGCAGAATCCCCGTATACCACGGCGCAGACCACGTCTCATACAAACCGGAATGCGCGGTGTAGTCATAATACGTATAAATACTTCTCCCCAGAAACACACCAACCACACACCCCAGAAAAACTCTATCGATTGCTTTCATAATTCCATCCCTCTCTGTTTATTTTTTCCGTTGATTTCGTTATTAAGAAAATTCTAACACAGAATCCCCGCAACTTCTACATTTCTATGCTATACTTTTCCCAGAATCATAACGGGAGGTTTTTCATTATGAAGCAGTATGACATCACCTGGACCCGGCAGAGTGTGGATGCGGGGGAGTGTATGCCGCTGGGTGGGCGGGATATTGGATGTAATGTTTGGGTGGAGGACAATGTTCTCTGGTTTTATATGGCGCAGAGCGGGGCTTTTGATGAGGATGGAAATATGTGCAAGGCGGGACGGTGCGCGGTGGAGGTTCTGCCGAATCCGTTTCGGGATTCGTTTTCGCAGGAACTGCGGCTTTCTACGGGAGATCTTCGGATTACGGGAAGCACGGACGGCGTGGAGACGGAGTTTCTGCTTTGGGTGGATGTCTTTTCGGGGATGATTCATGTGGAAATCCGTTCGGACATCGCGCATGAGATCCGGTTCCGGTATCAGAACTGGCGGAGGAAAGAGTATGGATATGATTTCGCGGATACCATCCAAGCGGAGGATGACCGCATTCTCTTCTATCACCAGAATCAGTGTTCCCGGATTTTTGATGAACGAATCAGAGAAGAAGAACTGGATGAAATCAAATCTGTTTTCCCGGATGTGCAGAAAGACCGCATTTGGGGCGGAATGCTGGGCGGACGGGGACTGCGGTCTGCGGGTGTTTCGGAATCCGCGTATGCGGGACTTCCATGTGCCTCGTACGAAATGCGCGGGACAGTAAAAGAAACGGATCTTCAGATTTTATTATCTGTGGAATGCCCCACGACAGAATCGGACTATCTGAGTCACCTGACAAGCGCCTGGGAACATCCCATTTCTGACGTTGACAGCGCAGATGCCAAACGCCGCACCGAAGCCTGGTGGCAGCAGTTCTGGAACCGGAGTTATATTTTCATCAACCCCCAAAATCCCGATCCGTCCGATACCAACTGGCAGATGGGCCGCAATTATCAGCTTTTCCGCTACATGCTCGCCTGCAGCGCCTACGGCACTTATCCGATAAAATTCAACGGCGGTCTTTTCACGATCGATCCCGTCCTCTGGGGCAGCCGGCGCGGAGCTGCGACACCGGATGAGCGCGACTGGGGCGGCATCGAATTTACAGCGCAGAATCAGCGTCATATCTACTGGCCAATGCTGAAAAGCGGCGATTTTGATATGATGGCACCGCAGTTTGAATTCTACTTCCGCATTCTCGAATCCGCCATCGCCCGAACGAGTCACTTTTTCGGAACTCTCAATGCCGCCTGTTTCCCGGAACAGATCGATGCCAACGGCCTGTCCGCCTTTTATGGAAAAGACGGCCTCGATTACCCGATCTACGTGCGCTACCACTACGCCGCCGGTCTTGAATTTTCTTATATGATGCTGAAATACATCGAAGCTGCCGGCGAAAAAGATACCGCCCGTTACCTCGCCTTTATCACCGCCATTTTAAACTTCTACGACCAGGCATACGCCGATAAAGACGAAAACGGCAGACGAATTCTTTTCCCTTCGACAGCACAGGAGACCTACCACAAAGCGGAAAATATTGACATCTCCGAGGACCGCGAAATCAATTACAACGCCGATGAAGTCGCCGTCACCAACCCCGCAGACCTAATTTACGCCCTGCGGGCAGTCATCAAAGAACTGCAAAAGCTCCATCTCGGCACCCCGGAACAGCAAGACACGTGGCACACATTTCTGCAGGAGCTGCCGGAAGTCCCTCTGGAAATCAAAAACGGTCACACCGTCATTGCACCGTGTGAAGAACCGAAAGACTACGTAAAAATCAACTGCGAATTCCCGCAGCTCTACGGCTGTTTCCCATACCACGAAATCGGTCTTTCCGGAAATGCCGCAGAAGAGCTCGATCTTGCCCGCGACACCTACCGTTTCGCCTGGGACTCCGAAGATCAGCTGAACTACGAGGGCTGGATGTACAGCGGAATCTGTGCCGCACGGCTCGGTCTTGCCGACGAAGCGTTCTCTTTCATGCAGAAAAAACTCCGCGACGCCCCGAAACGCTTCCCCGCCTTCTGGGGCCCCGGCTTCGACTACACCCCCGACCACAACTGGGGCGGAACCGGCATGACCGGCCTGCAGGAAATGCTGCTCCAGAGCATCAACGGCAAAATCCACCTCCTCCCCGCCTGGCCGAAGGATGTCGATGTTGAATTCAAACTCTGGATCGAAAACAACACATACGTCGAATGCCGGTATCTCGATGGAAAACTGACGTATCACATTTCCGACCCGTCACGGGAAAAAGATCTGGTTCTTCCCGAAATCTGAAACCAGCGCATAAAAAATGACAGCTCCCTTTTTCAATAAAGGTATGCTGTCATTTTTTTACATTTCTTTCCTCTTCTGATTCCTCTTCTTCCTCAGATTCTCTTTCTTCTGCCGGATCTCCCCCGCTTCCTGTTCGCTGCTGACGCGGATGGTTTTTACGACGAAGAGTTTGCCTTCATCGGAATGTTTCATGCGGGCTTTGCCTTTTAAGTAGCCGTGTTCCGGGCAGTATGCTACGCAGTAATAGTTTTTTCCGCCTGCCGAGAACCAGCGTAAGCGTTTTCTCGCTGTCTTTCCGCAGATGCAGCAGTGCGTGCTGCAGACCTCGCGGTCGTGCATGGCTTCTTCTTTTGTGTCGAATTCGCGGGAGATGAATTTCGTGTAGCCGTTGTAGACGGCGTGGATCTCCTCTTTTTTCGATTTCGGGTTCTGGTAGACGTCGATCGAATCGTATGCCAGCACGACATCCATATCGATGCGGGCAAAGATATCGGCGGTATATTTTGCGTCCGAGAGTGCCTGATGAAAATGCTCGTCCTTCGGGAGATGGAGGAAGTCGGCGGCGTACTCGAGCGCCCGGCGGCTCTTCATCGTCTCGTACTGGATCGCGAACAGTTTCTGTACATCGTAAAAATGAATCGGCCCGCGGATCAGGGACAGCAGATTGTAAAATTTCATGTTCCGCTGGAGCTCCGTCAGATCCCCCGGTCCCCAGGTGCAGAACATGCACGCGCCGCCGGAAAAAGCAAAAAATTCCTGCACGGCCTGCGCGAATGGGATTCCCTTCTGCAGATCCTCTTCCGTCAGTCCGACCACCTCGCGCGTCCGGTGATGCAGATGCTGGTAAACCACCGGTTTTACAATCCGGTGAAACGTTCCCACCACATTCCGCTCACTGTCCATCTTCACCGCACCGATCTCGATAATCTCAAACGGCAGTTTCGGATTCTCTTTTCCTTTTCCGTAGGGACACTGGTTCCATTCCAGGTCAAAAATCACATAGTCCATTGTATTGTCAATCCTTCATTCTGTATCATCTGTCCCTATTATAAATGATTTTGATATAATGAGCAACCAGCCGTTACAGAATCGTTCCCTGTTTCGTCTCTTTCACAACCGTCGCATGGCCCTTGCCCTGTTTTTTCGTCTGGTACAGCGCCCGGTCTGCCTCTACATAATAATGCTCATATTCATTCGGAATATTCGTCAGATAAACGCCGGTGCTGACGCCAAGGAACGGATATTCTTTTTTCGATGCCTCGATTTCATGCTTCATCCGCCGCATAATCTGCGCTACTTTTTCGTCCGGATTTTCCATATTTCGGATAAACGCCGCAAACTCATCTCCTCCAAGACGGAACACAATATCCTCTTTGGAAAAGCTGTTCTTCAAAATCTGCGCCAGCCTCTTCAGCGTCTCATCGCCGACCAGATGGCCCATCGTATCGTTTACCGTCTTAAAATTGTCGACATCCATCAGGAACATGGCATTCCACGCCATTTCCTCGCCCTTCTGTGATGCCAGGATTTTCTGGATCTGCTCCTTGCCGCCTCCGACATTCCAAAGTCCGGTCAGTGCATCCGTCTGCGCTGCCTTGCGAAGCTGTTCCTGCCGGTATACATCCTTGTTGATGTCCTGCAGATATCCCAGCACCTTGCGCTCCTTCGTATTTTCATCCTGATAATCAAACATCGTCAGCTTGTACCAGATCCACGGATCTTTCGAATGAAATCTGCCCTGCAGCGCCGCCGTCAGATAATGCTCACCCATCCGGATTCTCGAAAAGCAGTCCTGCAGCATTTCCTCGTCCTTCTCTTTCAGAAGCCCGCGGACAACCAGCGTCTCTCCCAGTGCTTTTTCCAAATGCACAATATCCTCTTTTTCATCGCCGAACTTGTGAATGATCACCCGCCGTTTTTCCGGATCGTACTGGAACGTCAGCTCCATTGTGGATTCCAGAATCCGCTGCATCTCCTCACGGCTTCTCTGCAGCTCCCGCATCAGAAACGTTTCCTTCGTCACATCGAGGAGCACACAGTCGCAGTGTCCCGGTTCGGAATTTGTCATGTAAATCAGCAGATCCTTCCCGATTTCCGGGCTGTACCGGCGGATTTTATGCGGGATTCCAAGCCACGCCGTCTCATAATAATAATTCAGCCATTTCGGATCGGTATCCTGAAAAAATTCATAAAAGCCGCGTCCAAGCAGCTCTCCCCGTCCGACGCCCTCCAGCTTTTCGTGCTCCGGATTGCAGTACGTGTAGGTAAAGTCATACGGCCGCTTATTCTCATCCAGCAGCACCTCATTGGAACAGACAGCAACCGGCAGATTTTCAAGGAACTTCAGACGTTTTCTCTCTTTCGACTTAATATCGCGGGTTCCGATCAGCAGTGTTTTGCTGTTTTCATCCTTCTCGATGTATGCCTCATGCCACTGCATTCCCGCCTGCTCATGCTCCGTGCGGACAAAGAAATGGTCTTCCTGTACCCGGCTTTCATAAAACTGCTTCAGATTCTCCGGTGACATATGATTTTTTCAGATACCCCGGTCCTCTCCGTGCACATACTCCTCGAGATATACCATATAGATGTCGTCATACCGGTTCCATTTTCCCGATTCCGGCTTCTCTGTATCCTGATAAATATAGATCTCATTTTTCTCCGTATCGTATTCCCAGATTGTATCACAGAATCTCCGCAGCAGCTCCATCTGTTTTTCCATTTTCTGTCCTCCTCCTATGAGCTATTCCGCCTTTCATCGTCACATATTATAAGCTTATTTTCCATCCCCTGTCAATTTCTTCCTGCGCATTACATTTCTCTTCTGATTCTTTGTTTTCCCTCCAAACTTAATGCTTCTTTTATTGAAATCCCCAGGCAAATTCGCTATAATATTTGTAACTCCGTGCTTTATTTTTTTCAGAAATGAGACGGAAATATGACGAAATCAAATGAGAATCCGAAATGAAATCAAACTTAACGAAAAAGCAGATCCATTTGCAGGCTGTTCTGCTGTTTTTTATTACATTTTTTATTGTAGGAATCGGTTTCCACTTTCTGAATAAGAACCAGATAAAGGAAGCGAGACTGAAAGCGGACTACACCGCGCAGACAACCATCGGCCGCGTAAAATCGCAGCTGAACCACTATCTTGCAGAGTCCAATCTGATGAAGCACATGATCGAAGCCGGCTACACCGTGGATGATCAGCAGTTTTCCATCCTCTCCTCGCTGATGCAGGATGATCAGAACGTCATCAAAGCGCATGAGCTGGCAAAGGACGGTGTTGTCACACAAATTTATCCGATGAGCGGAAACGAAGCCGCACTCGGCCTTGATATGCTCGAAAATCCTGCCAGAAAAGAAGAGGCCACACTGGCAAAAGAGAGCGGTGCCTATACGATCGCAGGACCCTTTGAACTGCAGCAGGGCGGCATCGGAGCACTGCTTTTCGATCCGATCTACACAACCGACGACGATGGAAATCAGTCCTTCTGGGGCTTTTCCATTCTCGTTCTTGACTGGCAATCCTTCCTCGGTGAAATCGAACTAGATACCCTCGAGGATGCCGGATACTCCTATGAAATCTGGAAAACATCGCCGTCCACCGGAGAACACGTTTCCATCGCGCATTCCGGCGATTCCCGCAGAACGGATGCCATGGAAGTTCTCTGTACGGTACCGAATGATACCTGGCACTTTGAAATTGTACCGAAAAGCGGCTGGTTCACACTGGCGCAGGTGGTCCTCTACGTGTTTCTCTCCATTCTTATCGCACTGCTCACCTCCATCGGTTTCCTGCAGTTCCGCATGCGCCGCTACAAGGACGCACGCCATGCAGAAGAACTGGAAAAAGCCGTTCGGGAAGCGCAGTCGGCCAACGAGGCGAAGACACGGTTTCTGTTCAACATGAGCCACGACATCCGCACACCGATGAATGCCATTATCGGTTTCTCGGACCTTCTGGAAAAGCATCTCGATGACAGGGACCGCGCGATAGATTACATTACAAAGATCAAATCCTCGAGCAATTTCCTTCTCTCGCTGATCAACTACGTGCTGGAAATGGCGCGCATTGAGAGCGGAAAAGCAACGCTGAAAATTGATCTCGGCAGCTACAACGAACTCATTGAGTCATTGAATGCTGTTTTTGAACCTTCGATCAAGGCGAAAAATCTTTCCTACACCTGTTACGCTTCGATCCAGCATGACACGATTCTCTGCGACCGGACCAAAGTACATGAAATTCTGCTGAATATCATCAGCAATTCCATCAAGTACACGCCGAACGGCGGAAAAGTTGCTGTAAAAATCGAGGAGACACCATCGAAAAAAGAAGGCTTTGCCTCCTACCGCATCGTCGTGAAAGACAACGGCATCGGCATGAGTGAAGAGTATCTGCCGCATATTTTTGAAGAGTTTTCACGCGAGCATACCTCGACCGAAAGCCACGTCACCGGTACCGGCCTCGGCCTTCCGATCGTCAAATCCCTCGTCACGCTGATGGATGGAACCATTGAAGTCCAGAGCAAGCTCGGCGAAGGAACGACAACGATTATCTGTCTCGCTTTTGCCCTTCCGACCGAAGAGCAGATCCAGGCACAGAAGCACAAAGATGAAATCCTCGAACACTCCGCCGAGACGCTCGCCCACAAACGCGTGCTTCTCGCTGAGGACAACGACCTGAATGCCGAGATCGCCCTCACCATTCTCGAGGAAAACGGCATTCTCACCGAGCATGTCAAGGACGGCGCGCTCTGCGTCAAAGCCGTTCAGCATGCACCGGAAGACTACTATGATGTCATTTTAATGGATATCCAGATGCCGAACATGGACGGTTACCAGGCCGCCGAAGCGATCCGCGCGCTCCCTGGAAAACGCGGAGAAATCCCGATCATCGCTATGACGGCAAACGCTTTTGAGGAGGATCGGAAAAAAGCACTTGAAGCAGGCATGAACGCCCATATTGCAAAGCCGGTAGACGTTGCGGTTCTGCTCGAGACGCTTTCCAGATTTTAGCACTGCACATTCACAAGATTTTTTCTGGAGTGGTTGAAAACGATATGAATACAAACAAGATGATGAAAGTAGCGGAACATTCTTCCGCAGAAAAAAGTAAATTTCTGGCACAGGATCTCCCGGAAAACGCTCTGGATACGATTCTGGAAACGCTGGGTGATGCCCGGTGGACGATCTGGGTCAGCGAAAACGGTACGATCGAAACCGTCCACTGGAGTGATGAGATGCGCCGTCTTCTGGGCTATCACAGCGAGGCAGATTTCCCGGACCTCTTAAGTTCCTGGTTCAATCTGCTCCACCCGGACGACGTTCCGCCGACCAATGAAAATCTTTATACTGCGCTTCTCGACCCGAAAAAAGAGACGCGCTACGACATCGAATACCGGCTGAAATGTACAGACGGACAGTACCGCTGGTTCCGCGCCATCGGAAAATACGGTCCGCCCACCGCTCCCCATGCGCCGCGGCTCTTCTACGGAATTTTAACTTCTATTGAAGAACAGAAACGCCACGAAGCGGAAATCCAGCAGAACCTGCGCGTCATGTCCGTGCTGAACAAAGATTATACCGCGATCTATTTCGTGGATCTCGATGAGGACACCTACACGGCCTACATGAACAGCGGAAACCAGAACGAATCCGCCAGCGAAATTGTGCGTGCAAACGGCGTCTATACGACCACCATCGAGCAGTGTATTGTCACTCTCGTGTCTCCGGATGACCGCCCCTGGCTTTCCCGCGCAGTCCAGCCGCAGGCAGTAATCCAGCGGATCCAGAAGGAAAATGAATTTGCCATCCGCTACCGCTGCGCAGAGCCGGAGCTGATCGGGCAGGAACATTTTGAGATGCGGTTTGTGACAAGCCAGAACACGCCGGATCATCACCAGGTAGTCATCGGCTTCCGCTGCATCGACCACATTCTCGAAGAAGAACGGCAGATGAAGCTCCGCCTTGAAGCAGAGCATCAGGCAAAGGATTACCAGCGCCACCTGATTCTGCACAACGCGCTCCGCTCCTGCATGTGGAGCTTTGATTTTAACCGCGACGGCAGACTGTTCGGCATGGACTGCAGTCAGGCCTTCTGTATCATGATGGGCCTTCATTCCTCCGATCTGCCGCTGAACTTTGAAAAATGCTACGCCAGAATCCATCCCGACGATCGGCAGCGGATCATCGATGCCTCGCAGGAACTTTTGATTCATCCGGATGAAGAAAAGCAGTACGTCGGCGAATTCCGGATTGCGCAGATGAACGGTAATTACCGGTGGTTCCACGTCTCCGGAAAAGTTTTTCAGCTCTCCGGCGGCCATTATTCGTTCACCGGCGTTCTGACCGACATTGATGAAGAGAAAAAACTGCAGAACTCGCTCGCCGAGGAAGTTGTGCAGCTCGAAAAGACAAGAGATGAGCTGAAAAAAGCACTCGAAGAAGCAAAGCACGCCAACATGGCAAAAACCGATTTTCTCCGCCGCATGAGCCACGACATCCGTACCCCGATCAACGGTATCCGCGGTATGGTGGAAATCGAAAATCATTACCCCGATGATGTACAGAAATTAAAGGAATGCCGCGGAAAAATCTGGGAGGCTTCCGGCTATCTGCTCTCGCTCGTCAACAACGTACTCGATATGAACAAGCTCGAATCGGGCAGCATTGATCTGAAAAACGATCCGTTTGACCTGTACCAGCTTCTCACAGAGATCAAAACAATTCTGGAAATCCAGGCGAATGAACTCGGCATTCATTTCCAGATGACACTCGACCCGCAGCAGTTCCCGCACCGGTATTTTCTCGGCAGTCCGACCTACATCAAGCAGATTCTCGTCAATCTGGCGAGCAATGCGATCAAATATAACCGCGAGGGCGGAAAGGTTTCTCTCTCCTGCCGTGAGCTTTCTTATACAGATTCCTCCGTCGAGTTTGAATTTATCTGCGCCGACACCGGCATCGGTATGAGTGAGGAGTTCCAGAAACGCGCCTTTGAGCCGTTCAGCCAGGAGAAAAAAGATGCCCGCTCCACCTTCACAGGATCGGGACTCGGCCTTTCGATTACCCGGAATCTGATTACCTGCATGGGCGGAACCATTCTTCTGGAGAGTCAGGAAAACGTCGGAACGACCTTCACCGTGACACTGCCGCTCCAGATTGATCAGGCACCTGCCGCACCGGAACCGTCTGTCTGCGAACGAACCTTCCCGGGAAAACGGGCGCTTCTCGTCGAGGACAACAGCCTCAACATGGAAATCGCTCTGTTCCTGCTCGAAAATCTTGGACTCACCGTCACCTGCGTCACCAACGGCCGCAAAGCACTCGACTGCTTCGCTTCTTCCGAACCGGGCAGCTTCGATGTGATTTTCATGGACATTATGATGCCGGTGATGAACGGCCTCGAGGCTTCCAGAGAGATCCGTTCCCTCGACCGCGCCGATGCCGCCGCTGTCCCGATTTTCGCCATGACCGCCAATGCGTTTCAGGACGACTACGCAGAAAGCATCCGTGCCGGCATGAACGAACATCTGACGAAGCCGCTCGACCGCACGAAAATTATTTCCGCACTCTCCCGCTATCTTGCGGATGAAATATGATCAACAGACCTGCTATCTGGGAAAGGATGCAAACGATTTATGAAACGAACAAAACACTCTGCATCATCATTTGCCCTGCACCTGGTTCTGGTTCTCCTCTGCTCGCTTTTTCTTCCCTTCTCCGTTTTTGCCAGAACGGCCGAAAGTTCTGATGAAAATGACCCTGCGGTGAAAACGGTCCGCGTCGGCTACGTCAATGTCGCTACGTACGAGGAGGGCGGCGAGGGCGAATACAAGACCGGATCCGGCTATGAATATCTTCAGAAGATTTCTTATTTTACGGGCTGGAAATATGAATACGTTTACGGCTCTTTTAAAGATCTGTACCAGATGCTCGTCGACGGCGACATCGACCTTTTCGGAAATGTCTCCTATACCGATGAGCGCGCGAAGCTCTTTTCGTATTCTACTTATCCGCAGGGGAAAGATGTCTATTTTATCTATACCACCCATGCACGGGACGATCTTCTGATTGGTGATTTCCATGCGCTGAACGGCAAAACCATCGGCGTCACAAAGGGCAGTTACCAGGAACAGCTTCTGAACAGCTGGCTTTCCGATAATGATATCCACGCAAAAGTCGCCGAATACGACGGTTACGAAACTCTGATGAAAGCCGTTGACAACGGCGATATCGACGCGATTGCAACGCCGAAGCTCTCCAGCGACCGCTACAATTACGCCGTCATCACAGATATCGGTTTCAGCGAATATTATTTTGCGGTATCGAAGGACCGCCCCGATCTTCTGTCCGAGCTCAACGAAGCGCTCTATGAGATTCAGAGCGGCGATCCGAACTACAACGCCAATCTGGAGACGAAGTATCAGGGCAGCATGATTTCGGATACGTATCTGAACCAGAAAGAGCAGAACTGGCTCGCAGCTCATGACAACACCATCCGCCTCGGCTATCTGGCACACAATCTGCCATTCTCCGATCAGGATGAAAACTGTGAACTGACCGGCGTTCTTTCTGCCCTTGCTGCTTCCATGTCCGAAAATTTCGGCATTCAGTTCGAGACCGTCTGCTATTCGACACACACAGAAATGCGGGATGGACTGCTCGCCGGCGAAGTCGACGTGACCGGTCCATATTACAGTGATTACTGGCTTGCAGAACAGTCCGACCTGATCCAGACAAACGCTTTGATCTCCACAACACCGGTGCTGTTTTACAACGCAGACGCCATGCAGCATGCCATGGATGTCGTTGCGGTTACGGATCAGAGTATCTTTACAGAATCCGCCGCAAGCGTCATTTTTCCAGCTGCCGAAATTGTTGTCTGCGATTCCCAGAAGGACTGCCTGGACGCTGTCTCCAGCGGAAAGGCAAACAGTATGCTTGCCACAGCCTCACAGATCAGCCTGATTCAGAGCATTTCTTCCAATAGCAGTTCTCTGCTTTCGGTAGAAATTCCTGCCCAGCTTGATATCTGCCTCTGCACGACAAAAAGCAATCCGTCGCTCGCCAATATCCTGAACAAGGGAATCACCGCCGCCGGAAGCCAGCTTTCGGGCATGGTTCTGACGCAGAGCTCCTCTGTCGAACAGGATTTTTCCTTCCGAAATTTTATTTCCGCCCACATGCCGGTCTTTATCACCAGCATTATTGTTGTGATTTTTGCGCTGCTTCTCGTGATTGTCTATCTGGTACGCGCAACGCAGCATGTGAAAAAAGTGAACGCGGAAATTATTCTGAAACAGCAGGAACTCCACATGGCACTGGAAACGGCGGAAGCGGCAAACAGTGCAAAAACGACGTTCCTCGCCAATATGAGCCACGACATCCGCACGCCGATCAACGGCATCACAGGCATGGTGGACATTCTCGACAAGAACCGCGACAACCCGGAAAAGGTGACGGAATGTCTTTCCAAAATCCGCACCTCGTCTGACCATCTGCTCCACCTGATCAACGATATCCTTGACTTAAGCCGCCTCGAATCCGGTCAGGTCGTTCTGGAACACGTTCCGTTCAACCTCCGCCAGGTCGGTGAGGATTCTCTCGCCGTCGTGGAACAGCAGGCCGCCAAAGCAGGCCTCCGCACCATCTCCGATCACATCGACGGAACCGACATCTGGCTGATCGGAAGTCCGCTGCACTACAAACAGATCATGCTGAATCTTTACACGAACGCGATCAAATACAACAAGCCTGGCGGACTTTTGTATACGAATGTGGAAGAATACAGCCGCACCGATGATATCCTGACCTTAAAACTGACCGTTCAGGACACCGGTATCGGCATGACACAGGATTTTATCGACAACAAACTCTTCTCCCCGTTCACGCAGGGCAACAGCGGCGCAAGAACGAATTTCACCGGCATCGGACTTGGCATGTCGATCGTGAAAAAGATTGTGGAAGAGATGAACGGATCGATTGAGGTCGACAGTGTTCTCGGTGAGGGAACCACGTTTACCGTTCTTCTCCCGTTCGAGATCGATCACTCCGACCATTCAAAGCCTGTGGAAGAAGAAACGGAAAATGCGGACATCACCGGCGTTCACATTCTGATCGCCGAGGACAATGACCTCAACCTCGAGATTGCCGAATATCTCCTGACGGATGCCGGTGCGACACTGACCACCACCGTCAACGGAAAGCAGGCACTCGACACCTTCGCCGCCTCCGCGCCCGGCACATTTGATCTGATCCTCATGGACATCATGATGCCCGTCATGAACGGCCTCGACGCCGCCCGCGCCATCCGTGCACTCGACCGCGAGGACGCAGAGACAATCCCGATCTTCGCCATGACCGCCAACGCTTTCAGCGAAGATGCAAAGAAGTCCTTCGACGCCGGAATGAACGAACACGTCGCCAAACCGCTCGACGCCGACAAACTGATTTCCCTGATCGCGCGGTATACGAAAAACAAATAAGACACATCAAAAAAGGAGCTTTCTCACGAAGAGAACAGCTCCTTTTCTGATGCGCCGCAGCGGACGCTTTTTTATTTCTCGTTTTTCAGCAGTTCCAGGTTTTTGGAAATCAGCTCGCATCTCTGTTTTACGCAGTCCGGAGATCTGTGCGGATCCTGCGGGGTGTTGAACAGATAGTCCTCGAGTTTGTCAATCGTGGTGGTTGCCACATGCATTCTGGTATCGCAGGATGCGTAGTAGATGTAAACATCACCATTCTCACGCGCAACGGCACCGTTTGTGAATACAACGTTGGAAACATCTCCGACTCTCTCTTTTCCAAGCGGAACCAGGAATACACCGGACGGCTCTGCGATAACTTTGGACGGATCGTTCAGATCGGTTCCGAAAACATACAGAACGTAACGAAGTCCTGCTGCTGTATTTCGAACGCCGTGTGCAATGTTGATCCAGCATTTCTTGCCGCGGATCGGCACTGCGCCGGCACCGTTTTTGGACTCGGTTAATGTATGATAAATACGTTTGCTGATGATCTTCTCCTCGTCGATGACAGCGTGTGTGATATCATCGCAGAGACCAAAACCGATTCCTCCGCCGCTTCCGGTCTCAATGAAGCCATCCATCGGACGGGTGTAGAATGCATATTTTCCATCTACGAATTCCGGATGCAGAACGACGTTTCTCTGCTGCGGAGAACGTAAGGTTTTCAGGTTATCCAGACGCTCCCATGTTTTGAGGTCTTTCGTTCTTACGATACCAGCCTCCGCAACGGCTGCCGACAGATCCGGATCGTTTTTGTCCTTGCTCTCCGAGCAGAACACACCGTAGATCCATCCGTCCTCGTGCTGGGTCAGACGCATATCGTAAACGTTGGTCTCCTCTGCGCAGGTGTCCGGCAGAACAACCGGGTAATCCCAGAAATGGAAGCCGTCGATACCGGTATCACTCTCTGCAACTGCAAAGAATGATTTTCTGTCATTGCCCTCGACACGGACAACGAGATAATACTTTCCATTCAGATAAATCGCGCCGGAGTTCATCACTGCGTTGATGCCGAGGCGCTCCATGAAATACGGGTTTGTCTCCTCATTCAGATCATATCTCCAGTGAACCGGAGCGAACTCTCTTGTCAGGACCGGATACTCATAGCGGTCATAAATTCCGTTGTAAAAATCTGCTTTTGTGTTTTTTCTTGCCACAAGGCGGTCTACCTTGGCTTTTTCCACATAATACTGTTTATTCAGCATCTTTTTCTAACCTCTTGATTACTTCCATGCACATACGGCCATTGTGATACGGGCATTTCCACGGTTCTACAATCGGTTTATGGATCGGGCTTCCATCTGCATTCACGCACCAGAACCACTCAGACCCCTCTCGTTTGTCGATCACATATTCCTTAATGTATCCCCAGATGTCTTTTGCCGCATCGAGATACTTTGTTTCTTCCGGTTTCTTCTGCCATGCATTTAAAAATCCAACGACAGCCTCCGCCTGTACCCACCAGACTCTTGTGGTATCATCCACGCCGCGCTCGCACTCATTCATCAGGGAATGATTTTTGTACGCGATGTTGTAGATGTTTTCCACAATTTCGCCGGTAACCGGCAGCAGTTTTTCCCGGTAAGCCGGATCGCCGAGAACCTGTACGCCCCGGTCGATCAGCCAGGAAGTTTCGATGTCGTGGCCATAGGAATACAGATCAATCAGCGTATTCCAGGTACGGTCGAAAAATACCTCCTGACGGCCCTTTTCTTTATTGTATACCTTGTCCGCGAAAAGATCCATCATAAAACGGAGACGATCACCGGTGAACGGATCTTTTGTCACGCGGTACAGCTCGGTATATGCTTCAAAGACATGCAGCAGCGTATTCATCGTTTTCTCCGCCATGACGCCGTTCTCGGAAAGCTTCTCATTGCTCTCCGGCTGGAAATCGCGGGTGAATGCCTCGAGATAACCGTACTCGTCGGTGCAGTGTGTCTCAATGATCTGCTGCAGCGATTTCGCCAGTTCCAGCGCCTCGGTGTCTCCTGTCGCGTCGAAATACGTCGACAGCGCATAGATCGCAAACGCCTGATTGTACGTATGCTTCGTTGTGTCGAGCGGTTTTCCGTCGTAGGTCACAGACCAGAACACGCCGCCCTCCTCGCGGTCCACGCATGCCTGTTTCATAAAACGGTACGCATGCTCCGCATCATCACGCAGCTTTTCGTCCTTCAGGGTCAGGTACGCATTTGAGAAAAACCAGAGAATTCTGCTGTTTAAGATGCAGCCCTTCTCATACGTTTTCTGCACGTTCAGATCAAAGTCCTGATAGCCGTAAAATCCGCCGTATTCCTCATCTCTTAAGCCCTCCCAGAACGGAATGATCCGCCCGGTAAGCTCCTGCTTTACTTCCTCTGCCAAAGACTGCATCTTATTTTTCCTTCTTTCTTATCTTCTTCCGATTTCCGTGTCAGACTCGCGTACAACGCTGTTTTTCTTGATATAATCTACGATCAGATCTACAGTTGTGAATGCCAGTCCTACATAGGTATCTGCTGCGCCGTAGTAGATCGCGATCTTTCCGGTCTCTGCATCGTGAATGGTTGCGCACGGGAAGGTTACGTTCGGAACGAAGCCTCTCTCCTCATACCATTCTTCCGGTGTCAGAAGGAAGTTCTGGCAGCGGTATTTTACGATGGACGGATTCTCTTTGTCGAGAATTGCGCCGCCGATGCTGTATACATAGCCGTTACAGGTTCCGCTTACACCGTGGTAGAACAGCAGCCATCCTTCGTTGGTCTCAATCGGAGCTGCGCCGCCGCCGATCTTTAAGGACTCCCACCACTCCGGGCTCTTGCTCATGACATGGCGGTGTTTGCCCCAGTACAGCATGTCCGGGCTCTCGGACAGGAAGATATCGCCGAACGGTGTGTGGCCGCTGTCGCTTGGACGGGACAGCATCACGAAGTTGCCGTTGATCTTTCTCGGGAAGAGAACTGCGTTTCTGTTGAATGGAAGGAATGGGTTCTCCACACGTACGAAGGTTTCGAAATCTTTTGTTTTTGCCATTCCGATTGCTGCTCCGTAGAAGTCCTGGCACCAGATGATATAGTAGGTATCTTCTACTTTTACCAGACGCGGGTCATATGCGTAAACCGGCATGAACGGTTTGCCTTCTTCGTCAACGAACTGGATTTTGTTCTCATCGAAATTCCAGTGGATTGCATCTTTGCTTCTTCCAAGGTAGATGTACGGGATTCCGTTTGTCTGCTCGCCGCGGAATACACCGATGAACTCATCGCCGTACGGCATAACAGCGCTGTTGAAGATTCTTGCTACTTCCTTCACCGGATTTCTTCCGATGATCGGGTTCTCGCTGTATCTCCATACCGGTGCGCCGGAGAATTCAGCCGGGCCTTCCTGCCATGGCATATTTTTGACAGCATCTCCAATGATTTTAACTTCGCTCATTTTCTAAAACCTCCATAAAAAATATTGTTTGTTTATGAGTTGTACTTTGCTTTTTTAAGCTTCTGTTAGTGGACAGAATCTTGTTTTTTAATTCTTTTCTCTCCGAACTGACGCGTTTTGTCATCCTCGCGCCCAGTCCTTTAGCTTAATTTTAACATAGCTAGTTAATTTTTCAACCAGAAATTGCTTAAAAAATAAGTTCTGTTAGATACTGTCAATTTTTAAGTAACTTTCTTGTGCAACATGTACGAATTTTTTTGGCTCGTTGCCCGCGTAAAAAAAGGCTCCCCGAAATGCCTCTTCAGCACTCCGGGAAGCCCCGTCTGTTCTTCTGTCTTTTGTTTTGAAAAATCAGAGTTTCACACTCTCTTTTTCTACAATCTGTCCGGAAATAATTTCCATATTTTTGCCCGATGCCGCGCCGCGGATCTGCTTCAGCGCTTTTTCCAGCGCTACTTTTACCATCGCTTTCGTATTGATCTCATACGAAGTGATCTTGAGATCCGGGAAGCCCGGGTACAGGTAATTGTCGAAACCGACAACGGAAACATCCTCCGGCACGGAAATGCCGCGTTTTTCCAGCTCCAGCATCAGAAGTCCGGCGGTCAGGTCGCAGTTGCAGACGAACGCTTCCGGCATCTGTTCCGGGAGATGGATCTCGATCTGGCCCCGCTCATCACGGTCCTCCAGAATCCATTCCGGCGGTGTCACATCATGGTGCTCCAGGACGGACTTGGAAAAGCCGCAGTAGCGGTCCATGATACTGCTGGAAAAATGAATCGAACCGACAAAAGCCAGTTTGGAGAGACCATGCTCATACAGGTATTCCGTCATCAGATACATTCCGTGAAAGTTATCTGCGATCACGGCATCTTTTGCCAGCTCATTGTCGTAGAAATCCAGGAATACAATCGGAAGATTTACGTTTTTCTTCAGATAGCGGATGTAATCGCGGCTCGTGTCTCCCATCAGAATCAGCGCGTCAACCGTCTGCTCCTTGGCGATGCACGGCACGATCCTCTCATCCTCCATCTCCTGTTTCAGGATTTCCACCGTCACCATACAGCTCTTTTCCGTCGCTGCAAGTGCCATCTCCTGATACATTTTCCAGTAAAAGGTCGTGTATTCTGCCAGATACCGCTCCGGAATCAGAACGCCGATGCAGCGCAGGCTCTTTCCCTGTGCATTTCTCGGGCCGCTTCCCGGCTGACGGTATCCCATTTCCTTTGCAATTTCCAGAATCCGGGCGCGCATCTCGTCGCTGACCCCTTTCTGTCCTGTAATCGCGTTATGCACGGTGACGGCGCTGACGCCCGCCACCTTTGCAATATCTGCCAATCTTACTTTTGCCATATACGTTGCTCCTTAGTCTGCTGCAATAAAGTGATACAGTCTGCTGACAAAATCGCCCCAGAAATCTTTCATTCTAAAACCGGCATTCATCAGCATCTCGCCGCTGTAAACCTCGTCGGTTCCCTCCAGACGGTATTTTTTCGCCGGATCGAAGCCGCGCAGGCGTACCTTACGGGACGGCATATTTGCCTGTGCCAGCACCTGTACGTAGGTTACGAGCACTTCGTTTTTATCTTCAGAAGCCACTGCCCAGCAGTCTGCCTTATGGTTTTCACGATAGGAAAGAATACGGTAATATTCTCCCTCGCGGATCAGTTCATGATATTTGTGATACATCGCGGTCTGCTCCGGAATCAGTTTTCTCTCTTCTTCCGGCAGCTTGGTGATATCGAGCTCATAGCCGAATGTTCCAGCCAGTGCCACATGACCTCTCGTTGTGAACGGAGTCACACGGCCTACGGTGTGGTTCGGGCATACGCTGACGTGTGCACCCATTGCGCAGAGCGGGTAAATAAGCGCGGTTCCCTCCTGGATTTCCAGACGCTCGATCGCATCGGTATCATCGGAGCACCAGATCTGCGGGCTGTAGTAGAGCATGCCCGGATCGAAACGCGCACCGCCGCCGGAGCAGTTCTCCAGAAGCAGATCCGGGAATTCCTGTACCAGACGCTCCTGCATTGCATACATGCCGAGCACGTAGCGGTGGAACAGCTCCTGCTGAGAATCTTCATCGAGGTAGGTGCTGCCCAGGTCGCTTAACTGGCGGTTCATATCCCATTTTACGTATTTGATGTTTGCGCTGCGCAGGATTTTTGCCACGCACTCATACGCGTAATCCTGTACTTCCGGTCTGGAGAGATCCAGCACGTACTGGCAGCGGCTCTCGGTTGCCTCTCTTCCCGGGATCTGGATCGCCCATTCCGGGTGCTCTTTGTAGAGGTTGGAATCCGGGGAGATCATCTCCGGCTCAAACCAGATACCGAACTCGAGGCCGATCTCATTCACTTTGTCGACCAGATTTTTCAGGCCGCCTTTGATTTTCTCTTCGTTGACAACCCAGTCACCGAGGGAAGAATCGTCTTTGTTTCGTTTTCCGAACCAGCCGTCATCCATAACGAGCATCTCGATGCCGTCTTTTTTCGCCTCTCTTGCGATGTCGAGGAGTTTGTCGGTATCGAAATCGAAGTACGTTGCCTCCCAGTTGTTGATCAGAATCGGGCGTTTTTTGTGGTTGTACGGGCTGCGGATCATGTGTCTGCGATAAAATGCATGGTAGGAACGCGTCATTTCGCCAAGTCCCTCTGCAGAGTAAACCATAACGACCTCCGGTGCCTGGAACGCATCGCCGGCTTTTAAATTCCAGCAGAACTCATCCGGGTTGATACCCATGACCATGCGCACGGTGTCGAACTGGCATCTCTCGACCTGTCCGATGAAGTTGCCGGAGTATACGAAATGCATCGCGTAAACCTCGCCGCGCTCCTGATCGGTTCCCGGTGTCACCATAGCCACGAACGGGTGCTCCTGATGGCTGGACTCGCCTTTTCCGGAGGAAACGAGCTGTTTTCCGTAACGGAGCGCTCCCTGCTGGATGTGGCGTTCTCTTGCCCAGGATCCGTGAAGAGAAATCATCTCGAAGTCTTCGTTGTCCATGTCGAGGCAGGCACTGTAGATTTTCTCTACTTTCAGCGCTTCGCTGCCCTCGTTCTTCACGCGGACGCTTCTGGTGATGACGTTTTCTTTTGCAAAAACAGAGTAGGAAAGCACGACAACGAGTCCGAGAATCGGATCTTTGCAGGTGATTTCCAGTGTCTCAACTTCTTCTTCGGTTCCGAAAGAAGCCGGAAGGCCTGCGAGCGGGCGTTTTCCTTTGAAGATTTCATAAGAATCAAAGAACACTTCGCATCCCATGCGGCCCTGTGCATTTCTCACGTTCAGGCAACTCTCACGGTAATCGCCGACTCCGCCGGTCGGGTATTCCATCGGGAAGCGGTCGAGAAAAGAGGATTTCTCTCTCTTATTGACGGACGGGGTGAACGGCGGCTCATCCATGCGGAGCGGATACAGATCCGGCTCCTGGTGCAGAAGCGGTCCGTAGTAAACGTGTCCGACATAGCCTTCCGGGCTCAGGCCGATCACATACGTCGTTTTCTCTGTATTTAACTGAAAAAGCTTTTTGTCATCAAAATATAAAATCGCCATTTTCTTCTCCTTATCTTCAGGCAGCCGCCATCCGCGTAAAAAGAAGACCCCACCCGCCGGGCGAGGCCTTCTTTTATTCACACAGCGTTTAAGCAGTTACCATTGCATTTTTTAATTTTTCCAGTTTCTCGGCTGCATCTTCGAGGGAAGTGCCTTTTACGCCGAAGTAGAATTTGATTTTCGGCTCCGTACCGGACGGGCGGACACAGCACCATGCATTGTTTTCCAGCTCATAATAGAGAACATTGGAGGACGGAAGTCCGGTTGCGCTCTTCTCGCCGCTTACAAGATCCTGGCGTACGTCTGCTTTGTAGTCGCGTACGGCAAGAACTTTGAAGCCGCCCAGCTCTTTCGGCGGGTTCTCGCGGAAGTTGGTCATCATGGTCTGAATTTCTTTTGCACCATCGATGCCTTTTAAGGTCATCGTTGCAAGGCCCTCTTTGTAGTAGCCGTACTCCTCGTACATATCCACCATGGCATCCCACAGTGTTTTGCCCTGCTGTTTGTAGTATGCAGCAACCTCGCACAGCATCATAACTGCCACGCAGGCATCTTTATCTCTTGCATACGTTCCGGCCAGGCAGCCGTAGCTCTCTTCCAGACCGAAGACATAGTTGTGTGCTCCGCTCTGCTCAAAGAATTTGATCTGCTCGCCGATGTATTTGAATCCGGTCAGAACTTCGATCAGCGCTACATTGTAAGCTTTTGCGATTGCTTTTGCCATATCGGTGGTAACGATGGTCTCAACGAGAGCCGGGTTCTCCGGCATCGTTCCGTTCTTGGTGCGCTCGCGCAGAATGTATTCTGCAATCAGCATACCGGACATGTTTCCGGTGAAGCTTACGTACTCGCCGGTCTTGCTGTCTTTTGCATAAACGCCGAGGCGGTCTGCATCCGGGTCTGTTGCAAGGATGATATCAGCGTCTACTTCTTTTGCAAGTTTCAGCGCCAGTGTCCATGCTTTCTCGTCTTCCGGGTTCGGATAAGCAACGGTCGGGAAGTTTCCATCCGGCACTTTCTGCTCTTTTACAACGTAAACCTGGTTAAATCCAAGCTCGCGCAGTACGCGGCGGACCGGTACATTTCCGGTTCCGTGAAGCGGTGTGTAGACAATCTTCATATCTTTTGCCGCATCTTTGATGATTTCCGGATGAATGCTCTGCTCTTTTAATTTTGCAACGTAACGGTCATCAAAATCGGTTCCGATCACCTGGAACAGTCCTTCTGCTCTTGCATCGTCCTCTTCCATGGTCTTAACAGCAGAAAACTCGGTTACTTTTGCAACCTCTGCGAGGATGTTTTTGTCGTGCGGCGGTGTGATCTGTGCGCCGTCCTCCCAGTATACTTTGTATCCGTTGTACTCTCTCGGGTTGTGGCTTGCGGTGATGACGATACCGGAGATGCAGCCGAATTCACGTACTGCGAAAGAAAGTTCCGGTGTCGGGCGAAGGGACTCAAACAGATACGTTTTGATTCCGTTTGCATTCAGGCAGAGTGCTGCTTCGCGTGCAAATTCCGGAGACATTCTTCTGGAATCGTGTGCGATGGCTACGCCTTTTTCCTGTCCGTTCTGGGAAATGATGTAGTTTGCAAGGCCCTGTGTTGCCTGGCGTACGGTGTAGATGTTCATGCGGTTGGTGCCCGCTCCGATGACTCCGCGGAGTCCGCCGGTACCGAACTCAAGCTGACGGTAGAAACGGTCTTCGATCTCCGCCTCGTTTCCTTCGAGTGCTTTCAGCTCCTCACGGGATGCCTCGTCAAAATATGGATCATTGCACCATTTTTCATATACTTCTCTGTAACTCATGTTTGTTATCCTCCCTGGTCTGTTGTTATTTATTTTTTAATCTAAGACAGCAGACTTTTTTCTGGATTTAAGCTCTTTTCATTACAGCTTAAAGTTACCATTTATTTAGTCTGCTGTCAACTTAAAAATTAATTTATTTTTTCCAGTTCCCGCGGTTCCTGATAAAGTTCTTTTAAATCGCAGAGAACCTGGACTTTTCCTTTTCGGTCCTTCGTATAAAAGTTGTAGGTGAGCTGTTTCATCATCATCTTCGCCTCTTCATACGTAAAGCACGGCAACAGGAACAGATACTGGTCCGGGCTGTATTTTGTGGCAGCCGTTCCATCCGGCAGCACTCTCTCGAGTACGCCCCGCATCTTCTCCATACCATCGTTCAGCAGCACGCGTTCCTCCTCTTTCTCCATCTCCTCCGGGATATGAAGCGTCACAAGGCAGAGCCACTCGGTAAAGCCAAGTGCTCCCACGCGCTTTGTTTCCATCTTATAAATATGCTGAAATACACCGTATTCGCAGAACAGCACACCATTGTTTCCATTGGCTTTCTGATCCGCATCCATCTCTTCCTGAATCGTCTCGATGTCGCTTCCGTTGATATGACCCTGTTTCATCAGCTCGGCAAAGAGGCCGCGCAGCTCTTTCGACGGGCGGATGCCCATGCGGTTGTAGAGATAGCCCTCTGCCTCCTGGCAGAACTTCATTGCCTCGGCGGTTTTGCCCTGCTTCATCAGAGCGCGGACAAGACGGCAGTAAACCGTTTCATCCTGCGGATCCATTCGGACGGCACGTTTACAGATCTCCTCGAGTTTCTCGTACTCTCTGCGGTATTCCAGACTTTTCGTCAGCTCATTCACCGCTTTCATATAGCACGCATGGTCTTCTCTTAACCGGACTTCCATCCAATACTGGCTGACAACGCCGTTTAAGAATCTTCCGTTGCAGCCGCAGACCGCCTGCTCCCGCAGGAAATCCTTGTCCTCCTGCTTTCTGGCACGGTCGGCGCGTCTGCACAGGCTGAAGAAGACTTCCTCATCCACTTCAACCTCCATCTCCGGATTCCACTGGTAATAGCCGCGTCCGGTGAGAATAAAGTCCTCGACCGGCCACACCTTCCGCAGCGTTCCGCGCAGGCGGTACATCAGATTTTTTAAAGCTCCGTACGGGTTTTCGCTCTCCTCATCGGTCCAGAGCGCTTCGGTCAGCTGTTCCAGCGTCACGATATGATTTTTATTGCAGATCATATAGACCAGCAGCTTTGTGATCATCGGCGAATGAATCGCTTCCTCATTGAGGCAGTGCGTTTCATCGTACATGCGGAATCTTCCAAGCAGCTGTACGCGGATCATATTTCATCTCCCTCTAAAAACTCAAGCTCCTTTTCCGTCTGAATCGCCGGCAGTGCGCTGTATTTCAGATTCTTTGCCCAGCCTTTTTTCTCCTCGGAGAAGCGCTCGCTGATTCTCTTATAGACGAGTTCGCATCCTCTCTGGCTGCCGCTCTGCAGCAGAATCACATACTGGGACGGGCTGTATTTTGCAAAGAAATCAGAATGACGCAGACTGCGTTTCATAACCTCAAGCAGTTTTTCAGACATACGGTCGAGACGCGGACCGCCCTTTGCCGGGTAGCCTTTTCCGTCTGTGATCGTGCACAGCATCAGCCACGGCATCTGTCCGTTCAGTTCGGACATACGGTAAACGAGACGGTAGCAGTCGCGGAATCCGGCGAGGGAACAGAAGAAGGCTCCTCCCTTTTCTCCCGGGCTCTCCTGAAGATCTGCCTGTACCTCTTCGATCACGCGGTGTCTGCTGCCCATGCGGCTTCCCAGATAACGGTACTGCTCCACCAGTTTCTCGCTCGGTGTAACGCCAAGCTCTTCGAAGTAATGTTTCGAGGTCTGCTCGTACAGCTTCATCGCCTCTTTGTATCGCTCAAGGCCGATGAGTGCCTGCATCTGAACGGCCTGCCACTCATCAAACGGATACAGATCCGAAGCAATTGCAGTCAGTTTCTGAAGTTCCTCAAACTCTTCGTTTTTCAGCAGATATTCGCTGACCTCACGAAGAGCATCGGAATAGATTTTCTTCATCTGGGCACGTTCTGCCTGTACCCACTCTTCTTCACCGAAGTCTGCCAGGAACTCGCCGGTATACAGTTCCAGTGCTTCGATCATCAGCTTCATGCGCGCCGTCTCATCGGTCACCTGCTCTGCTTCCGCAATTTTATTTTTGATATCGAGTGCGTCTACTTCGACCGGCATCGGGCTGATCCAGTGGTAAACGCCTTTCTGTGTATAAATGTACTCATACTGCGGAAGACCTGCCTCCACAAGGCTTCGTTTCAGACGATGCACGCCGACACGCAGGCTGTTCGCCGCATCTGCCACATCCTCTCTTCCGTATGTGCTCTCCAGCAGTCTTCCTCTGGAAATTCCATTTTCTTTGTTATAGAGGAAAATCTGCAGAAGTCTCATCGATTTGGTCGCCATTGTTTTCCGGAAAGAAATCGGCTGATCGCCGTATTCCAGGAAAAAGCTTCCCATCATGTGTACTTTTAAAATCGGTAACTGTTCTGTTGGGTTTTTCATTTCTTCGCTCATAATACTCCTGTAATGCATTTAACGCTTGTGTAATATAAATATCTGTGGTCGGTTTCTGTTCGCTCCGCAACCGGCTGCGGGAACTGATCCGGCTTTTCGTCTGCCTCTCATTATAGAAACAATTACGAAGAGCGGATCTCTGCTTTCTATTTTACATCATTTTAATCAAAAATCCTACTATAAAATGATTAAAATATTAAATTTGACACCGAAATTTTTACGCTGCATCCGGTTTTTCCTTTGTTATTCTTCTGTCAATCCATTTTCAGCCATAAATCGTCCGCATAATCTTTGCCAGAAGCCGTCCGGCAGGCGCGGAGAGCACCAGTATTACACCGAGTGACGCCATGCCGAAGCCGAGCAGAATGCGGTTTACCATTCCCCGCGCCGAGCAGAGTCCGAGGCAGAATCCCTTCTTCCACGGCCAGAACAGTTTTTCCGGCTTTCGGTTCAGAAAGTCGAGTGCCAGGTGGGAGAAAAATCCCACAGCAAAATAGGCGGATGCGTCCGGATAAATAATGTCCACGCATGCGGTAAGTAATGCCATCGCCGCAAAGGAATGCATAAAAGACCGGTGCGGCTGCTGTTTTCCGTAGGCACAGAGCAAAAGAAACGCCGCCGTTCCGGCGAAGAGACGTAAAACGCTGCTGTCACTTGTAAGGCGGTAATAAATTCCGAGATTCAGTTTATACTCCGCAAGAATCGTGAGCGCCGCGACAGCAACCGCTGCAGTGATGATCTTGTCGGCATCGCGGTGCGCCTGCGAAGTGCCGACGTCAATGTCGCTGATCATTCCGCCGATCGCGGCTGCCCCTGCGCCCGTCACCAGCGCGGGGACCGTCTGCGGCTGTAAAACAGCAAGTGCCGCTGCTGTTCCAATAAAAAAGTGTGTTCTTCCCAGCATTTGTCTGTTTTTCCTTTCGTATATTTTTTGTTTTTTCGCCCCTCTATCATACCATACCGCCGCTTTTTGGTGCAACCATTTGTTCGATTCTTTTCAGCCATACAGCAGCAAAAAGAAGCCCTCCGCAGCAGTCATCCTGCCGCAGGGGGCTTCTCTTTATTTCGTCATGTATTCAGTTTCAAGTTCTGCTTATTTAGCAGCTTTCCACTCGTCGTACTGAGTCTGAGCCTCTTTCAGGACATCCTGATATCCAGCCTCATCCAGTGCGTTCTGATACTCGTCGATGATAGAATCAACGTCTGCAGATGCATATCCGCCGTTCTCAAGAACGAAACCATACTGGTCAAATACGTTTACGCATGCGCTGTACTGTGCTTCTACAGCAGATTTGTCGAAACGGAATCCAGCTGCGCAGGAAGTTTCAGCTGCGCCGTTCATCTCTTCATACATCTCAACTTTGTTATCTGGCTCGTTCTCAAGCAGAGTCAGCGGGATTACAGAAGTAGACTCCCAAGCGCTGTGGTTGTAAGAATCGGAATCCTGAACTACTTTACCGTCTTCATTCAGAGTGTAATCTTCGCCTTCGATACCATAGGTGTACAGGTCAGCTACTTTAGAATCGGTGTACAGCAGGCCAAGGAAGTCGATGCAGGCTTTTGCCTGTTCCTCAGTAGAGTTTGCCGTGATTGCAAAGCAGGAACCAAGTGTTGTGGTAGAGTGCATGTATTTGTTGGTCAGACCTTCAACGATAACCTCGTCCTGCATATCACGTGCTTCGGAGTTTGCTTCGTCGTTCGGTACGCAGGTCCACCAGCCCCAGCCCCAATCCTGGGTCTGAGCCAGAGTATCGGATGTTGTCTTAGTTACATCGTCCTCAGACATATATCCTTTTTCTGCCCATTCGCACATCAGCTTCGTGAACTCTTTATACTGATCTGTCTGGATCGGGTTTACAACTTCGTCTGTCTTTCTGTCTACGCCCAGGAAGGAGTAGCTGGAGAAGAAGTCAAAGTCGTTGATGTAGTATCTGTAGAACATTGCTGTTTTTCCTGAGCTGTATGGATATTTGATTCCATCGTTCTTGCAGTCTTCCAGGAATGGCTCGATGTCTTTCAGAGATTTGATGTTGGACAGATCCCATCCAAATTTGTCTACCAGATCCTGACGGGTCTTTAAGTCATATCCTTCATAGGACTCTTTGTAAACCGGGATGAAGTAATCTTTTCCATCATACTGTGCTGCGGTCCAGATTCCTTCCGGCATCGAATCGTAAAGGGTGGTGCCTGGAAGCAGGTCTGTGATATCGTATGCTGCGTTCTGTCTGTACAGATCATCGGTTCCGATGGTAGCCCACCAGCTGGCGGTCCAGAGAAGGTTGATCTCGTTGTTTGCCAGAGCCAGGTTTGCTTTGTCGCCATACTCGCCGGACGGAAGGTCATGGATCTCAACTTCTACATTGATCTTGTCGCCGATGTAATCGTTGATTGCGTCCTGTACTTTCTTTACCTGCTCGGTGTCCGGGCTTGCCAGGTTGTAAGTACATCTGTAGATGCTGATTTTTGTCTTTCCATCAGAGGAAGTTGTGGTGCCGCTGTTGTCCGTGCTGCTCTCTGCGGCTGTGCTCGTTGCTGTTGAAGTGGAAGTATTTCCACTTGTGCTGGAGCTGTCTGTGCTGCTGCCGCATGCTGCAAGTGAGCCGGCTGCCAGTGCAGATGCCATCAGTGTTGCGATGATTTTACTGGTTCTTTTTCTCATATTCTTTACCCTCCTTGAGTAAGTTTTTCTATCTTCAGGATGTCGATACATCTTGTTTCGTCTGTCTGCATCCCGGATATCAATGTAAGAAATTAAATTCCGTATCAGCCCTTTACAGAACCAACGGTAAGACCTTTAACGAAGTATTTCTGGAAGAATGGATATGCAATCATGATCGGTCCGATAACGACGATTACAGTTGCCATTGTTGCAG
>CAVBNJ010000004.1:0-30185 GCA_963596755.1 bacterium | reverse complement strand
GTGTGGTGGAGTAAAGCACACCGCTGTTTCTTGTTACCTGATAGAACAGACCTGTGTCGGATCTCATGATGTTGCCGACGCTCAGGAGGAGCATTACGGTGATCATCGGGAGAAGGGACGGAAGGGTGATGTGGCGGATCTGCTGCCATTTGTTTGCACCGTCGATCTCGGCTGCTTCATAAAGGGAAGTGTCGATACCGGCGAGGACAGACATGTAAAGGACGGAACCGTAACCGACGCTGTTCCACATCTTTACAATTGTCAGAATGACGGGCCATACCTTCGCGGTCGAGTAAAATCTTGTGGTCATGTTGAAGGTGTTGTTCAGGATACCGGTATCGGTGCTCAGATATGCGTATACGATAAACTGTACGGCTGCATAGGAGATGAATACCGGGATGATCATTACGGTCTGCATTGCCTTGCTGGCTTTTTTGAACACGCACTGATCAATTGCAATCGCGAGGACTACGTTTAAGAAAGTACCGAGTGCGGTAAAGATTACGTAGTACATCAGTGTGTTCTTTGTCATCGTAATGAATGTGGATTTGGATGCAAGCAGGAACTTGAAGTTGTCGAGTCCATTCCACGGGCTTCCCCAGATTCCTTTGGAATAGTCAAAGGATTTGAAAGCCATCACCAGTCCTGCCATCGGGATGTAGCTGAAGAACAGCAGGATCAGGAATGCAGGCAGAGCCATGACAACGTGTGCTCTGTGCTTCCAGGTGTTGTGCAGAAAATCTTTCATTTTTCATAACCTCCTTCGTTTTGCTCCCTTCTCTTTTTTATCCTGCCTTTCGGGAGATGCGGCAGCATTTATTTTGCTTACCTCTTAAACCAGTTTTTTGACTGATCTTCCAGGATAAACTTTACCGTCAACCAGGATATGTTCTACCAATGAGGTCTTTGGCTCCTCGATCGTGTCGATCAGTTTTCTTGCCAGTTCTTTTCCCATCTGGTCGGTATCCTGCACCAGCGTTCCCAGCGCCGGTTCGAGGTATTTTCCTATTTCAATGCCATCGTAGCCGAGTGTCGAAATGTCATCCGGAACTTTTAAGCCTGCCAGTGTGATCGCGTTGAATCCGCCGATGTAAGCGAAGTCATCCGGGAACAGAATGCAGGTCGGTCTCTCTTTCAGATTCAGAAGCTCGACCGTTCTGCAGTAGGTTGCGGTTGTGTCACGGTACGGCGCTTCTTTTACGTATTCCGGCGGAACTTCAATTCCAAGTTCCTGGCACGTTCTGTAAAAAGAAGAAACCCTGTTTCTTGTGGTTGCGGAATCAAGTCCGTGTATGTAGGCAATTCTTCGATGGCCCATATCATAGGCGTAATGTACAAGATCCGAAATTCCTTTGACTGCATCCGATACGACTGCGCTTCGATCATTAAAGATATGGTCGAAGGTGATGACTGGAATATCGCTTTCGATTAATTCCAGGATCTCCGGGTCGTGGAAATCGGTACAGAGAATCACCGCGCCGTCAAACCGGCGGTATTTGCAGTGTTCCAGGTAAGTCATCCTGTTGTTCCAGGCTGAGATATTTCCGTTTCGGTTTACGAAAGTGATATCGTAGCCTCTTTCTTCCAGCTCGTTCTTCAGGCTGTTCAGAACTCTTGCAAAATAATCGTGTGTCAGGCCGCTTCCCGCCTCATCCGCGAAAACAACGCCGATGTTGTAGGTGCGGTTTGTTTTCAGTGCCTTCGATGCAAAGTTCGGAACGTAACCCATTTCTCTGGCTTTCTTCCGGATCTTCTCCTTGGTGTCTTCCCCCACATCTTTGTGATTGTTCAACGCCTTGCTGACTGTTGCAACGGATACACCACAGGCGATGGATATGTCTTTAATTGATACCATAGCATCTGTCCTTTCGTGTATTTGCGTTTTTCAATCGTTTTCTTTACCTGTATTTTAGTATAAATGTCCTTAAATTTCAAGTCCGAATGCTTTTAAGTAGTATTCTTTCGTTATTTATTCCATTTTTAGCCGTCTGTTTTTATGCATATCTGCCAGTCCATTTGTTCCTGATGACAAGTTTTCTCTTTTTTCAGGCTTATTTTCAATATTTTCTGTAAATTTAAGCGTACATTTACGAAAACATTTAAGTTATGATTTTTTATCTTTTTCGCAATATGTGGCTTGATTTTTATGATGTGTGCTTATTTTCGTTTTTTATTGTTTCTCTGCTTCGAAATCGTTTTTGCAGGTTTTTGCGCAAAAAAGCCTTCCGGCCGAAGCGGACCGAAAGGCTTTTCCTGTGTTTTATCTTTTTGTTCTTTTTTATTTTGTTTTCTTACCAGTCAGGAACTCCGGCAGCGGTTTTCCTTCTTTTCTCCACTGGTAATACTCCGCCGTTGCGGCAAATTCTACGTCTCCTGCAGATTTTCTTGTTTTATGCCTCGTATACGATTTCGCCGCCAAGATACGTCTGGCACACCGGAATGTCTTTGATGGTGCTCTCATCCACCTCAAACGGGTTCTGGCCCAGTACGACGAAGTCCGCCATCATGCCCTCTGCGATCTGGCCTTTCACGTTCTCCTCGAAGCTTGCTTCGGCGCTGCGGATCGTGTAGCTGTCGAGTGCTTCCTGTACGGTGAATTTCTGATCCGGCAGATACGGGCCGACGTGGTCGCGCAGTGTTGTTCTTGTGACGGCGCACTGCATGCAGGCAAGGGCATCCGGCAGCTCTACCGGGCAGTCGGTTCCGTTGCTGACGGAAACGCCGTTGTTCATCAGTGTTTTCCAGCTGTAGCTTGTGCTCGCAAGCTCTTTTCCGACGCGCTCCTCTACGATATGGTTATCGTAATCAAGGAAAATGCTCTGCGCATAGACGTGAAGATGCATTTTCGCAATCTTTTCGAGCTGGTCTGCTCTTGTGATCTGGCAGTGTACGATGCCGTGGCGGTGATCTTCTCTTGGATTTTCTGCCAGTGCTTTTTCGTATGCACTTAAAACGCGGTCGAGGCACGCATCACCGATCGTGTGGACAGCGGCCTGCATGCCGTGTGCATTCGCGTAGCCGATCATCTCATCCATGGTCTCCTGGGTGAATACCGGAATTCCGCAGGTGGACGGATCGTCTGCGTATGGGCGGCTGAGGAATGCGGTTCTTGCGCCGAGCGCACCGTCGCCGAGCATTTTCAGCGGTCCGATTTTAAAGCGGTCTGTGCCGACGCCGGTCACATTTCCTGCTTCCACGAAACCTTTTAAGGATTCCAGATCGGTGAAGTTGCTCTGCTCATAAACTCGGACGGTCAGCTCGCCGGACTCCTCAAGTTCTTTGTACGCTTCGTTGACGGTCTGCCACGGAACGGCGCGGTAAACACAGTAATCATCACTCTGGCTGCTGGTGACACCGTAGCTGTTCAGGGCTTTGCAGGCACTGCGGAGCATGTCTTTGATCTCCTCTTTGCCCGGCGCCGGGATGCTGTCGTAAACCGGCTCCATGGCATTATCAAAGAATCTTCCGTCCGGCTCCCCGTTCTCCATACCGATCTCGCCGCCCTCCGGCTGCGGGGTATCTGCAGTGACGCCCAGAAGTTCCAGCGCTTTGCTGTTGACTACGAGGCAGTGGCCGCACGCTCTCGTCGCGCAGATCGGAACTTCAGTGGATACGCGGTCGAGGTCATAGCGGTTCGGCATACGGTCCACATCCGTGAAATAATCCTGATTCCAGCCGCGGCCCATCAGCCATGCGCCGTCTTTTCGAGGATGCTCTTTCTGGAATGTATCGAGGCAGGCGAGCATATCCTCGAGGCTCTCGGTGTGTGCGGCAAGCTGTGCTTTTAACAGGGAGCTTCCGTAGTTTAAGAGATGCATGTGGCTGTCGTTGAAACCGCTGCAGACGAATTTTCCGCCGAGATCTACGACTTTGTCGTCAGCTGCTGCGAGGGCATCTGCCTCTGCATTGCTTCCGGCGAAAACAAATTTCCCATTTTCTACTGCAAACGCTTCGACAAGCGGCAGCTTTCCGGTATAGACAGCTCCGTTTTTGTAAATTGTTTTCATATCATTATCCTCCTGTCTTCTAAAACTGATTCTATTCTTTTCTACACATTTGTGCAATATACAAATTCAGACACGCCTGTTGTTTGCGTGTCTGGATTCGTCTTTGAATGCATCAAATTTATTTCGTTTTCTCTTCGTAGAACAGGCAGGCATTCTTGTCTACCTTGCCCTGGCCGAAGTTTCTTGCCTTGTAGTCTTTGAGCAGTTTGAAATACTGATTCGAGAGAATCAGGATAACCGCTACGTTGACGAAGGTCGGGATCGCAGATGTGATATCAACAACGGTCCAGATAAAGCCCTGGTTGTTGGTCTTTACGAGGTAGATCGTCCACAGCACGCCCGGAAGAGCGCGGACTGCGTAGAAGACTTTCATGACGATATCTTTCATCTTGCCTTCTTTTTTATACAGGTGCTCCAGGATTGCCAGATAGTAGGTGAACCATCCGCCGGAAGTCGTTACCGTGAAGATAACCATGATGACTGCCAGAAGGATGCTTCCGACTTTTCCGAATCCGCTTGCGAATGCGCTTAATGCCAGTGTTCCGCCGTTGGTTCCGTCGGTCCAGTTTCCGCTTAAGATAACGGAAAGTGCGGTGATCGTACAGATAACCATGGTATCAAAGAATACTTCGAAAGATCCCCACAGACCCTGCTCTACCGGATGCGGTGTTTTTGCGGAAGCGTGGATCATTGGAGAAGTACCCCATCCAGCCTCATTGGAGTATACGGAACGTGCCATGCCGACACGGATGATCTCGCTGACTGCGCAGCCTGCGAAACCGCCGATCGCTGCTGTTCCGGTAAATGCGTTTGTTACGATTGCTGCAAATGCGCCAGGAACGCGGTTGATGTTGATGATGATCATGCCAAGTCCCATCAGGATGTAAAGAACGCTCATGAACGGAACGAGCTTACTGAACAGGCTTGCGATTTTTTTCGTACCGCCGCTTGTAACAACGTAGGTCAGGATGCAGAGCAGAACGCCCATCACGATAACGCCGTCAATTTTCAGGCTTCCAAGATTGATGCTTTCGATTCCGAATGCACCGGCTACGACCTGGGATGCGGTCAGGTTGGAAGAAGTTACAAAGAAAGTAGAGAAAATACCGATGCCGAAGATGATTGCCGGGATCAGCCACAGCTTGCCCCAGTGACGCTCCTCGCCAAGTCCGCACTCCATGTAGTAGGTCGGACCGCCGTAGTATTCACCTTTTTCGTTCGTGTGACGGTAGTAGCAGCCGAGGGTAACCTCAACCTGTTTTAAGATCATGCCGAGCAGGGAAGAAAGCCACATCCACATGATGGCTCCCGGGCCGCCTGCTGCGACTGCGGTTGCAACACCGGCGATGTTTCCGAATCCTACGGTACCGCCGATGGCTGTTGAAATTGCTTCAAATGAGGAAAGCATACCCTTTCCTTCGCTTGCTTCTTTTTCTTTCTGGAACATTTTTCCGCCGGTTCTCTTCATGATCCAGCCGAAGTGACGGAACTGGAAAAATCCGGAACGAACGGTGAAGTACAGTCCTGTCAGAATCATCAGTGCGATCAGCGGCACGCCCCACAGGACACCGTCCAGCCAGTTGAGAAAGTCAATCATTTCTAAATCCTCCTATTATTTTCTTTTCCGGCAACAGTTTCCTTCAGACGTATGGACACATAAAAAGAGCAGCGGTTTTTCACCACTGCTCCATTAAATCTACGTTCATGAAGCAATAGCTCCTCCACCAGTACGGTGAGAGTGCACAGCCTCTTTGACTGTACCCCAACGCAGACAGCTTTTCGGGAACTGCCCCGTTTCGGCGAATGCTCCTTTCCCTGCCCGTCCCAGACCCCGTTGTCTCAGGACAGCTACTCTTAGCCTTCGCGCCTCTATTGCCGAATATGTATATTGACAGATACTATCATAGGAGTCTTTTCATCACTTGTCAATCGTTTTTGCGACATTATTTTACAAAAATTTTATAATTTTGAAATTCGCTCTGTTTTATTTCAGATTTTCCCAGTCAATTTTTTCGTCGCGGTAGAAATATTCACGATCGTGTTCACCGATTTCACGAAGGACGCGGCACGGATTTCCGACGGCTACGACATTATCCGGAATGTCTTTTACGACGACGCTGCCAGCACCGATGACGGTGTTTTTGCCGATCGTAACTCCCGGAACGATGGTGACTCCGGCGCCGATCCAGGCGTTTTCACCGATGTGAACCGGTTTGTTGTACTGCATTGCAGTTTCGCGCAGTTCCGGGTTGATCGGGTGGTTGGCGGTTGCGATCGTGACGTTCGGGCCGAACATGACTTTGTCGCCGACGTAGATATCGCCGTCATCTACAACGGTGAAGTTAAAATTCGCATACACATTGTTTCCAAAATGCAGATTCTTTCCGCCCCAGTTCGCACGGAACGGGAGCTCGATATAGCAGTTTTCGCCGCATTCTGCGAAGGTTTCTTTCATATATTTTACTTTTTTGTCTCCTTCTGACGGCTTCAGCTGATTAAACTCCCAAAGCCGCTCCATATAGCCGGACTGCTCTTTTGCCAGATCCTCTACATTCGGGTTGTAAATGATTCCTTTTACCATTCGTTCTCTGTCTGTCATGATTTTTCTCCTAATTTTCAATTTGAATCCGCATATCGCACGCGGTGCATCCGATCACGGTTCTGCCGCCTTCCTGCTCCAGGCGTTCTACTTTTCCGCCGCAGAACGGGCAGACCCAGTCGATCTGTTTTCCGGCTTTGACGGCCTGCATCATGTTGACAAATTTTGTTGTGTCCACATTTTTTGAATTACAGTTTTTCGTCCAGTCTCCGGAGAACACTTTCTGCAGTTCGCCGTTTTCATTCAGGATGACGGTGTCGCCCTCCTCGATGTTCCGGTCGTACAGCATCTGATCCTGCTGGCGGATGCGGGACTCGTCTCCGTTTTCATCTTTTAATACAACAACCGCCGTCACCGGCTCGTCCGCACTGCGCTCTTCGCAGCCGAAATCAATGTCTTCGTCGATTCGCACTACCTGATACTTCATTTAAAATCCCCCTTACTCTGCTATTGTAAAAATCACAACCCGCTCGCGGCTGTCCCCGCCCGGGAAGAGATCCATGCAGTCGATCTCGTCCAGAAATTCCAGCTCCGGCACGGTCATCAGATACGAGATATAGGCATCCGATGGATAATAGAAAAACAGCTGGATTTCTCTCGGATTTTCGTAATATGATTCCAGCAGACGCGCCATTGCTTTTCTTAAGATCTCGAGTGAGAATGGATTGAAAAAATATACGCGATCTATCTCAGCCGGTACTGAAAAATTTTCTGCACTTTCCAGCACAAATTCCGTCCGCGCGCCGGAGGCCGCCGTCTTTTTGTTTTCTACTGCTTTCGCATAAATCCGGTCATCGTACTCCACGCCGATCGAGCGGCACCGCGTCTGCGCCGATAAAAAGAAATCCACGCGGCCTTTTCCGCAACCGTAGTCGAGCAATGTATTTCCTTTTCGGATCATCCCCGTGTTTGCCATCCGTTCCAACACACAGTACGGGGTCGGTTCATACGGATATCGGTACAGATCCGACCGGCTGTCGTCGCGGCCCATCGTGTGGATCTGCAGCAGCTTGTCCCAGCGGTTCTCGTTTTTATCTTCTCTCATCGTCTGTCTCCCGGTACTGTTCAAATAATTCCAGATATTCTTTTTCTACCGCGTCAAACGGCCGCACCGTATAGTCCAGTTTTATATGAAGCTTCGGTGCCTCCCCCATCCTGCTGTTCTTCCAGCAGATTCGTCAGATCGTACCACAGCAAATCATTGTCAATCTGTTTCATCATCCGCTGCTCCTCCGCCGTCAGATCGCTGCCCAGATATTTTTCATAAATCACCGAGAGCAGATGATCCTCGATCTCGCGGTACCGCGGCATCTCCTGCTTCAGCGGCCGCGGCACATCCGACATGTAGCACTCGCTCGCGTCATGTAATAGACACGCCAGCACCAGCCGTCTGGAATATCCGCGCGCAGCAGCTTCCTTTGCACAGCAGATGCAGTGCTCTCCCACCGACCAGAACGTCGTCACATGACCATTCCCGCGGCAGATCATCGGCAGTGCATGCGCAAAATCCTCCACACAGAGCAGCTCCGGATCGGGATGCACGGGATCGAAGTGTTTTCTTGTATACGTCGTTATCGTACTCATTCTCTGACCTCGCTGTACGGCTTCACCGCCGCCTGTCCCGCATGCGGCTCGCCGATGATTTTTTCCATCCAGACCATATCGTACCAGCGGTCAAATTTGTAGCCGCAGTTGTGGAAGGTTCCCACGAGTTCGAATCCGAGATGGGCATGGAACCCGGCACTGTTTCTGGTCAGATATTCGTCCTCGACCTGCGGATAGCCGATGCAGGCGTAGAGGTTCAGAATGCCCATTTTTTTCAGGCGGTCCGCCAGCTCTTCGTACAGTCTCCGGCCAAGGCCGCCTTTCCGCGCATTGTGATCGAGATAAATCGTCAGCTCGCTCGACCAGTCGTATGCGGCGCGGCCGACAAAAGCATGCGCGTATGCGTAACCCTCAATTTTTCCATCCCGTTCGATGACAAGATACGGATATTTCTGCATAATATCCCGCATACGGTTCTCAAATTCTTCCAGCGACGGTACGTCCCACTCGAATGAAATGACGGTATGTTCTACGTAATACGCATAAATCTCCAGAATCCGTGCAGCATCCTCTATTTTTGCATCCCTTACGGTAATTGTGCTCATAACAATGTCCTCCTCTGCCTGTACTGTTTGCGTTTCCTGGGTTTTATCTTATCACTCCGCCGAACAATGGACAATATCATTTCCGTATTTCCTTTTTATCGCAGTTTTTGCTCTTCTGTCACATAAATTTATAAATTGTACTGTGCGCTTTCGTTTCTTTCCTGTATAATAGAAGAAACGAACCGAATCCCTGTTTTCTTCTTTACAAAAGAAAGGATTGTGCGTATGAAAATTTTAAATCTTGAAAACGAAAACCGAAAATTCACCAAGTCCATCGAAAATTTCCACGTCATGGAATACCTTCAGGATTCCAGCGTCTCGCCGATGACTGCCATGGAAGAGTATTACATGAGCAAGATGAATGTCCGCCGCCGTCAGGTCGTGATTGAACTGGACAAGGAGCATTCCGCGATCATCCAGTCCGGCGCGATGCAGTGGATGGGCGGCCATGTACAGGCGACCGCCGGAATCAAAGGCATCGGCGACCTGTTCGGAAAAGCCATCAAGGGCGCGATGACGAAAGAATCCGCCGTGAAACCGGAGTACGTCGGAGATGGCTACCTCGTGCTGGAGCCGACCTACAAATATATTCTGCTCGTGGACGTTGAGAAATGGGGCTCCGCCGGAATGACAATTGAGGACGGCATGTTCCTCGCCTGCGACGGCAGAGTCAAAAACAAACTCACCGCCCGCAAGAGCATCTCATCCGCAGTTCTCGGCGGCGAAGGACTCTTCAATTTAAGCCTGCTCGGCAAAGGCGTCGTCGCCCTCGAAAGCAACGTCCCTGAGGACGAACTGATCGAGATTGAACTGGAAAACGACGAGCTGAAAATCGACGGAAACCTCGCCGTCTGCTGGTCCTCCAACCTCGATTTCACCGTAGAACGCTCCACCGGAACCCTCGTCGGCTCCGCCGTCAGCGGCGAAGGCCTCGTCAACGTCTACCGCGGAACCGGCCGCGTCCTCATGAGCCCGGTCGCCCCGACAGACTCATTCCTCAAAGCAACCAACACCACCCAGGCGAACCCCGCTGTAAAAAACAGCGCTCCGCCGGAGAATTAAAACGATAAAAAGATCAGGTTAGAATTCTTCTCGTCTTCTGACCTGATCTTTTCAAAAATTATCTCTTCTATAAAACATCCTCATACGCCGCATATCCTGTCTTTCCTCCTGCCGCTTCTTCCGCCTCCGCAAGCATTTTTTCCACCGCCGGTCGTACCTCGCGCTGGGCTTTTTTGAATTCTGTGAGGAGCTCCTGTCCGCTTAAGCCCTGTGCAATCAGATCCGCAAGAATCTGTTCTGCAAACTCTCCTCCTGTGTTTTCTTTTACTGGGCGGATAATCAGTTCATGATCGCGCACAATGCATTCTGCTTCTTTGTCAAATCCGAGCATCTTGAAAAATTTCTGTGGAATGGTTACCTGTCTTTTTGATGAAATACTTACTTTTTTGCTTTCCATCGGAATACTGCCTTTCATTGTTGCTGCTGGCATTTTATCACTCCCTTTATTTTATCTGATTTTTATATATTCTATTCGTTTTCTTTGTTTCTTGGTTTCTTGGTTTCTTTGTTTTTCTTTAAGGATATTATATCGATTCTTCTGTTTTCCGTCAATATCTTTCCTGTTTTGATTGACACTTCTTCTAAAGCATGTTAGCGTAAAATACGCACCTATGATTTACAATCTTAAGTAAAAAACTACGATAAAATACATTCTCTGGAGAAAATGATGAATAGAATAAACTGGTCTGAACTGAAACCGCAAATTCAGCAGGTCGGGCGGCTGAGCCTGCCTGCGATTCTTACGCAGATTACTACGATTGCGATGCAATATATCGATTCCGCGATGGTCGGCGCGCTTGGGGCGAATGCTTCGGCGGCGATCGGGCTTGTCTCTTCGACGACGTGGCTTTTAAGCGGTACGATTTATGCGGTTTCAGCCGGTTTTTCTGTTCAGGTGGCGCATCAGATCGGCGGGAATCATGACAAGAAGGCGAGAGATGTTGTGCGGCACGGCATCGCATCTGCAATCGTCGTATCTGCCATTTTATGCCTGATCGGGCTTCTGATCAGTCATCCGCTGCCGGGGTGGCTCGGCGGTGCGCAGGAGATCCGGCGGAATGCTACGCTTTACTTTATGATGTTTGCCATCATGCTTCCGTTTTCCCAGCTCAACTCGCTGATGTCGTCCTTCCTGCAGTGCAGCGGCGATATGGTGACGCCCAGTGTTTTAAATGCCGTCATGTGCGTCCTCGATGTGATTTTCAATGCCATTCTGATCCCGATTTTCGGTGTCATGGGCGCCGGTATGGGAACGATGCTTGCCTGTGCCGTCATCAGCCTCACGGGCGCCTGGTTCTGCTGTGTCCGCAATCCGCGGCTGCATCTGCGCCGGAACGAAAAAACGGTTTTCGATGCGAAAATCCTGAAAACCGCATTCAAAATCGGCGTCCCGGTCGCCGTACAGGAAATTGCGATGAACAGCGCCATGGTTGTCGCGACCATGCTGATCGCCCCGCTCGGCTCCATCGCGATCGCGGCCAACTCATTCGCCGTCACCGCCGAAGGCCTCTGCTACATGCCCGGCTACGGCATCGGCTCCGCCGCGACGACGCTCGTCGGCAGAAGCTACGGCGCCGGAAATTACAAACTGGCGAAACGATACGGAAATATCTGCATCGCCATGGGTGCAGCCCTGATGGCCATCACCGGCGGGCTGATGATGATCTTCTGTCCGTTCGTCTTCGGCATTCTGACTCCTGACCCGCAGGTCCGCTCGCTTGCCGCTGAGATACTCCGCATTGAACTGCTCGCCGAACCGTTTTTCGGCGCTTCCATCGTTGCCGCCGGTGCCCTCCGCGGAACAGGTGATACGTTTGTGCCAAGTCTTTTAAATCTTGGCAGCATCTGGGTCATCCGTCTCGGTCTTGCGGTGCTTCTCATCCCGCAGCTCGGTCTGCGCGGCATGTGGATCGCCATGGCTGTCGAGCTCTGCATCCGCGGATTGCTGCTGCTCTACCGCCAGCACACTTCAAAATATTATAAAGTATCGTAAACGCCATATGCAAAAAGAGATGATCTGCCGGCACAGAGCAGATCATCTCTTTTTTTGCATCCTGCTTATTTTTTGTTTTTCATTCCAAAGTTTTTCTGTTCATCCTCACGGAACAGACGGTTTTTATCTTGATAAGACTGAAACGCATGCTTTGTCGCTTTCCACATGGTTCTGAACGAGAGTCCCTGTTCTTTATCATATTTCGATGGCAGTAAAAGATAGCAGAGAAGGGAAATCAGTACGCCGATGCCGGTATCCAGAATCCGGGCAAGCGTATAGAAAACAACTCGTTCCTCACCAACCGTGTAAAGCACCACAAAGTAGACAACGATTCCCGGCTGAATCGCGGAATCCGCCTGCAGTGCCAGATTGCACCACAAGACCAGGCAGAGCCCCGCCACCAGCCACAGAAAAGCCGGAATTCCAAACGGCTGTTTCTGATACAGCATGTAGAATGGAATCACCAGAACTCCTCCCACAAAAGTTCCAATCATACGATTGATTCCATTGTGGAATCCTTCTTCAAACCGACTCCCCACCCCATACACCGCGCCGATCAGCGCGAAACAGGGATTTCGGCCGCCGGGAATCAGATACTCGTAAATCAGAGAAGTCAGCAGAACAACCACCGCTGTCCGCCACATGCGTTCCGTCAGACGGGGCGATTTGAAATCTTTCAGAGGCGTGAGCTGCCACTTATTTTTCACCTCCGCCCGGTCCAGCATATCCTGTGGTCCCATAGGCTGCTCCTGTCAAAAACTCTTCTTAGTTTGATAAATTATTTGATAAACTTCACTTCCGGATAAATAGCCTGTTTTGCAGCCTCTTTGCGCTCGTTGAAAACAACTTTATTCTCCTCGAACAGGTTGCGTCCTTCTGCATCGATGGAAACGATCAGCGGGCCAAACTCTTTTACTTTATTGCACCATAAGGTCTCCGGCATTCCCAGCTCATCCCAGTGATGCTCTGCAATTCTTTCTACCTCAGTCGCTGCAACAACCGCGCATCCAGCCGGGAAGACACAGTGAATTGCGCCGAATTCTTTACATGCACGCTCGGTGTTCGGACCCATGCCGCCTTTTCCGACAATGACACGTACGCCGGTCAGTTTTGTAAATTCATACTCGAATTTCTCCATACGCATGGAAGTGGTCGGTCCGACAGAAACCATCTCATAATCATCTTCCGTTCCCTCAATTTTCCGCACGATCGGGCCGGCATGGAAAATTGCTTTGTCTTTGATATCATATGGAAGCTCTCTTCCGTACTCAACCAGTCTGCGGTGCGCAACATCACGGCATGTCATCAGGTCGCCGTCGAGCCATACGATGTCTCCGATGTGGATGTCTTTCAGGTCTTCTGCGCTTACCGGTGTAATCAGAACTTTTTTATCTCCTCTAATTTCGATCATAATTCGTACCTCCGTTTATGCATTAAATTTCCAGGTGGAATGCGTATCACAAGTTACAGTCAGGTCAGGATTTACCACGATATGGCCGCGGCGGTGGGACCAGCAGCCCACGTTTACTGCAACGCCGATGGTGGATGGATGGCGGGCGGTATTTTCAATATTTACACCCATAACAGAATATTTTCCGCCCATTCCCTGCGGTCCAAGGCCGATGGCATTGATGCCGTCTTCCAGCAGACGCTCCATTTTTGCTGCATTTGCATTTTCATTGTGGGAACCGATCGGACGCATCAGCGCTTTCTTGGAGTTTAATGCTGCGGTTTCGATGGAAGTACCAACTCCAACGCCGACAAGAAGCGGAGGACAAGCATTCAGTCCGTAGCTTGTCATCTGATCCAGTACGAAATCGGTGATTCCTTCATATCCTGCACCTGGCATCAGAACCATGGCTTTTCCAGGAAGCGTACATCCGCCGCCTGCCATGTAAGCATAGATTTCACATTTGTCGCTGTTCGGAACGATATCCCACCATACGGTCGGGGTTCCTTTTCCTACGTTTTTCTTGGTATTGTACTCGTCAAAAGTCTCTACAGAATTGTGGCGGAGCGGTGCTGCAAAAGTTGCCTGCACAACAGCCTCTTTCAGCAGTCCTTCCAGCTCGTTGATGTACGGGAAATTAGTTCCGCATTTGAGCCAGAACTGAAGCACGCCTGTATCCTGGCAGCTCGGACGGTTTAACTCAACCGCAAGTTTCTGGTTTTTTGTCATCGTCTCATACAGTGCTTTCGGAAGTGCTGCTGTTTCCTGGGATCCCAGCTCCTCCAGCTTTGCAACTACGTCATCCGGCAGCTTTTTGCCGATGTGGGCAACAAAATCAGCTACCATGTCTGTTAAAACTTTTACTCCATTTTCGTTTGTCATAATATACCTCCTATGAATCATTTTCATGAGTGAACTTTGTGGTGCGGGGCAGAAATTTTCCGCCCCTTGTGGTGTGTGATGCCCGTTTATGCGAAGGAATGCATATCAGGGATAAAAAGGAAACAGGATCGGCAGCAGTATCATGCAGATTGCAAAAGATACGAGAATCAGAGGCAGACCGGCTTTTACGTAATCCTTGAATTTATAACCTCCGAGTCCGACTACCATCGTGTTTGCAGGCATACCAATTGGTGTTGCATAGGCGCAGGAACCGGCGATAACAGTTGCAATGACAACGGACCGCGGGTCTGCTCCAAGACTGTTTGCAAGGGAAACAGCGATCGGAATCATAAGTGCCGTAGTGGCTGTATTTGACATAAAGTTGGTCAGTACACAGGTTACCAGGAAAATTACCAGCAGCAGCAGGATCGGATTTGGATTGGATCCGAGAAGACCGACGATTTTATCGGCGATCATACTTCCTGCCCCTGTGACATCCAGTGCTTTTGCCAAGGAAAGAGAGCCTCCAAAGAGGAGAACTACTTTTAAGTCAATGGAATTCAACGCTTCTTTTTCTGTCAGAACTCCGGTCAGCACCAGGAAGAGTGCACCAAGACATGCGGAAAGCTGAATGCTGATTCCAATTACTTCTTCGAAAATCATGGCAAGAATTACAACGATCAGAACAACAAGTGAAATGATCTGTTTCCATTTCGGAACATTGCTGAAATCTCTCTGCTCTTCCAGATTCTGGGTTTCTTCGTTCTGATTGTGCGGAAGAAGTTTATATCCAAAACAGACGAAGTAGAGGATTCCGATCAGCAGCATCGGAATTCCGATTGGCGCGTACATGAAAAAGCTGGTTTTGATTCCCATCTCCTGCAGTGCATTGACACCCATCAGATTTCCCGGCGCTCCGATGATGGAGAGGTTTCCGCCGAGTGCTGCCGCGAATACAAGCGGCATCAGCAAATGACTTCTGGAATAACCGGACTCATCTGCAATTCCGCAGACAACCGGGATCAGTACGGCAGCAGTTCCGGTGTTGGATAAGAATCCGGACATCACGCCGACGATTACCATAATGGCGATGATCAGTGTTTTTTCGGTTTTGGCAAAGCGGGTTACAAGACCTCCGATTTTATTTGCCATTCCCGTCTCGAAAAGTGCCTGGCCGACAACAAACATGCCGACGCAGAGGATAACGTTGCTGTTTACGTATTGAGAGAAAGTCGTTGATACATCCAGGATTCCAGTGAGGGTCAATCCAAGCGCACAGATCGAAGCAGTCAAACCCAGCGGAATTTTCTCCAGAATGAAGCTGACAATCGCAAATACCAGAAACAGCAATGTGATTGTGGTCTGAGACATTCCCAAATCTCCTTTCGTTTTTCTGTTTTCTTTTTCTTGAAAAGCATCGGCCGAACACGTTTCTTTTGTTACTTGTATTATACGGCGTGTACTGCTCAAAAAACAAATTGGTGGATTACATGACCCCATAAAAAAAAATTATAATTGCAAAACAGGGCTTCTTTTTTTGTGCATTTTTACCTGGTTTGGCGAAAAACCGCAAAAAAATATAGAAACATTTACGTCTCTATGGTATCTTAATGGTAATATAACGTTGTCTCAACGAACATTCGGAGGAAAAAAGATGACTTTAAACCAGCTTCGTTACTTCTGTATGGCAAGCCGATGCCACAGTATTACAAAAGCGGCTGAGGAATTGTACGTGACGCAGCCGACCGTATCGGTTGCCATTCGTGATCTTGAAATTGAATTCGGTGTCAGTTTCTTTTATCGAAAGGGAAATCAGTTAATTCTGACGCGTGAGGGGGAGGAATTTTATCAGAAAGCAAATTATATTCTGCAATATTGTAATGAGCTGCAGGCGGATTATTCCAATCTCTCCCGTGTGCGCCCGCCGATCCGCATCGGAATTCCGCCGATGCTGAGTACCGTCTTTTTTCCGGAACTTCTTCTTGCGTTTTCGGAGGCGCATCCTGAAATTGCGGTATCTCTTGAGGAGTACGGTTCTGTCCGCGCCTGTAATCTGGTGCAGGACGACACGCTGGATCTGGCACTCGTCAATATGGAACAGTATAATATTGATAAATTTCACCATGCCGTTCTCGCAGATGACCAGGTCGTATTCTGTGTCGCAAAAAACCACCCTCTGGCCGGCAGAGAAGTGGTTTCGATTCAGGATATGGCAAAGCAGCCCTTAATTTTCTTTAACGCAGACTCGGTGCAGAATCAGCTCCTGAAGCTGCGGTTCGAGCTTGAGGGGTACACACCGAATATCATCATGCGGAGCAGCCAGATTTACACGACCATGCAGTTTTTAAAAACGGGCCGCTACGCCTGTTTTCTGTACTCCAGCATGACCGACAAATTCCCGGAAATCGTCGGAATCCCGATGCAGACACCGATCCATGTGAAGATCGGCATGGTATGGAAGAAAAGCAGATACATCAGCAGTGATATGCAGACGCTGATTTCCTTTACGAAAAAATATTATCAGACGCATTCGCTGATTCCTTCGGACAAAAAAACAGACGGGGATTAAACAGATCCCCGCCGTTTTCTTTAAAACTGAATCACTTCCGGCTCGTCCGTAAAGGAGCTGATGGTCGCTGTTGCGTTCTGGAAATAGAATACCTGTGTATTTCCGTCATCCGCCGCATACATTTTTTTCAGTCCCGGGTACGCTTCCAGCAGGGATGCTCTCGCCTCCACGCGGTCGTCTTCGATCAGCTCGCCGGCAATGCGGATCCATTTTCCGCCTTTAAACGCACAGATTTCTGCTTTCGGATTTGCAAGGAGCTGTTTCGATACGTCTTTTTTCTTTCCGGTCTGGATATACAGCTTTCCTTCAAACAGATGCGCCGTTCCAAACGGACGAACTCTTGGCTGATCGCCTTCTACGGTCGCAAGGTAATACGTACCTGCATTTTTTAAAAACTCCGTTACTTTTTCAATTCCTGCTGTCTCTGCCATTGCATTTTCCTCCTGTGGTAAATTTATTTCTCCGGGAAATCGTATCGTACGATCTCGCAGTTTTTTACACCAAATGCTGCATACTCTTCATTCGTCATATCATGAAAATACGACTGCACCACGCGCGCAATGCCGTTGTGTGCAACGAGAATATACGTTTTTTCATCGGATTTTTCCCGAATCTCATCCAGCAGATTATAAATTCTCTGCGCCAGCCGCAGCGTTGATTCGCCGCCCTCGTGGCTTGTCGCAAAGCATTCCTTTGCTTTTTTGAATTCCGCGCCGTCGCGCGCTGTGGACTCCCATTTTCCAAAATTCTGCTCCGTCAGCCTCGGCTCCGGCCGCGCCGGGATGCCGGTGATTTCAGAAATATGCTTCGCCGTATCTGCCGCGCGGACCAGCGGCGAATACAGAATTTCATCCGCCTGAATCCCCTCTTCCAAAAACTTTTTCCCCGTCTCTATCGCTTGCTGATGTCCCGTCTCCGTCAATGCAATATCCGTTGCCCCGCAGATCTTATTCTCTACATTCCAGAACGTCTGCCCGTGACGCACAAAATAAAAATGTCCCATGAAATAAATTCCTCCTGATTGTCCCTGTAAAATGCTTCATTATTTTCAGAATATCACAAACCGGTCTCTGCCGCAACGCACCGTCAGCGGAACGTCTCAACCTCCACAACCCGGTCTTTCCCCCGCGTCTTCCAGATCATCAGGTGCGCCTTGTATTCCACCGAATCCCTTGCATAAAAGAACGGCTCCTCGCGCAGCAGAGATGCTCGTTTTCCATCCGCTTCCAGTGCTTTTTTCCGTTTCATTGCCTCCTCCTGGATTTTTCGGATTTTGGTTCCTTCTTCGCCGGTGAATCTCCGTTTTGGGTAATTCTGTGCTTCGCGTGCCAGTTTTTTCTCCAGAAGATCCACGACTTTTGCGTGACGGCTCGTGTGCAGCAGTTCTGCAATTCGTTTTGCAAGAAATTTTCCCTGCCATTTTTCATAAAGCGCAAGATACCGCAGCAGCACTTTATCACCTGCCTCCGATGCCAGTTTTTTCATCTCTGTGATTCCTTCTTCCGACGCTTCCCACCACGGGCACGACGGTACGAGATACTGGTCCGGTACGGCCGGGTAGCAGCAGAAATTGAGCGGCGGGAAATTTGCCAGGGATGACAGCCTGATTTCCTCCTCCGTGCAGAACGCCTCGCCGAGATATTCCAGCTTGTCCCGCAGAATGGCGATGCGGAATTCGATCTGCCGCAGATACTCATATCCATCCACCCAGAAATGCCCCGTTTTTCCATAATCAAACAAATGCACTTCCAGCGAAAGACTTCGGAAAAACAGCGTGCACACCGTCTCCCCCTGCCGCACGATCAGAACGTACTGCTCCCCGTCTTTTTCCAGCGCGGCATCGATTTCTCCCTCGTATTCCTTCTGATACGTTCCCGTCAGCTCCGCGTCATGAAAGACCAGAAAACTCTCCACCGCATCATTCATCAGATAGACGAGCCACACTTCCTTCTCTCCTCCCCCGCACCGCTCGCCCGGAAACAGAAGCTCAAACTGTCCCTGATACAACAGCAGATCCAGCCTTTCCAGTTCTTCCGTCCATTTGATATTTTCCGCAATTTCCATCCTGTTCTTCTCCCCTGTGATATCCTTACTTTTTCTGTTCTTTATTATATACGAAAAGCTCTGCCGTGTCCTGCACAGCAGAGCTTTTTTCTGAAATTATTTTTTATCCGGCACACGCCTCACGGACTCTTTCATCCAGCGTCGTCTGAATTTCCTTCAGGTTCACCGGTTTCGGAATATATCCGTTCATGCCAGCATCCGCGCACCGCTTGCGGTCTGTCGCAAACGTATTTGCTGTCATCGCAAAAATCGGAACGTCATTATCCTCGCGCACACTGTTCCGGATCAGCTTCGTCGCCTCGATGCCGTCCATCACCGGCATCTGCATATCCATAAAGATCGCAAAATAGCTTCCCGGATCTGACGCTTCAAACTGATCAACCGCATCTGAACCGTTCTCCGCCCAGTCCACGATAAGGCCAAGACTTCCGAGCAGCTCCGTCGCGATCTCCGCGTTTAATGCATTATCCTCGGCGAGCAGAACGCGTTTGCCGCTGAATTTCGTATAAAGATCTTCATCCTCAACAACCGGCCGACGGATGCTGTCTTCCTGTTCTTTCGTTGCAATTCCGAACGGAAGATCCACCGTAAAAACAGAACCTTTTCCCGGCTCACTCTGAATCTTCAGACTGCCATGCATCAGATCCGTAAAGCCTTTCACCACAGACATGCCAAGTCCCGTTCCCTGCGTCTTCGACACACGGCTGTCCTCCGCACGCACGTAATCCTCGGTGATATGGCGGGCAAACTCCTCCGTCATGCCGATTCCATTATCCTCGCAGGTGAATCGGCATACATTGTCCGGCATCCGTTCCAGTCTGACTTTGATCTTTCCGCCGATGTCGGTATACTTGATCGCATTCGAAATAATATTGATCATAATCTGGCTGAACCGGCTGCTGTCCCCGACGACAACCCAGTCCTCGCAGTCACTGCAGTCCACCTCGAAATGCTGCTCTTTTTTATCCGCAAGCGGACGGATCATTTCGGTGCTTTCCAGTGTGCATTCTGCCGGCGCAAACGCCTGCTGGTTCAGTTCCATATGACCGTACTCGAGCTGATTGACATCGAGAATTGAGTTGATCAGCGAGAGCAGATAATTTCCCTCGGAATTGATGTTTTCCAGCGCATTTTTCAGCCGCACCGGATCGTGTTTGTACTTCTGCGCAATCTGTGTCATGCCGAGCACAACGTTCAGCGGCGTCCGGATATCGTGGCTCATCTTCGAGAAGAAATTCTGCTTCGATTCGTTCGCCTTTTTTGCCTCATCCAGTGCTTTCGCCAGTTTTTCCGCAACACGCTGCTGCTCCCGTTTGCGCTTTGTGGAAATCACAGACAGGGCAAGGACGAAACAGAACAGCAGAACTCCTGCAATCACTGCCATCAGATACAGCGGATGATCAAACAGATACGCCATTATAGTCGGTGTCTCCACATCCTCCACATAGCTCTGCACAATTTCCGCTCTGCTCTTGCGCGCCACGTTGTAAAGCGTCTTTTCCCACAGACCGTAGAAATTCCGGTCAACCTCTGAGAGTACGCCCATCCGCAGAGACATCGACGCACCCGGTACGACTTCTACACGAAGGCGGTTCTGCGTATCGTCTCTCGCCAGTTTCTGCGCAGTGTACGTCATCAGCAGCGCGCCGTCCACATTTTCGTTTACCAGTTTCTGTACGCATTCGTCTGTATCTTTTACCGACACAATCTCTGCATTCGGCCATTCATTGCTCAGGATTTCTTTCACCGTCACACCGTCGTCGATCACCGCTATCCTCTGCAGTTTTCCCGATGCCCCGCGGCGCCGCAGAATGGAAACTGTCGTATTCATGTAGGGCTCTGTCATCTTATATTTGCTGTCGCCCTGATGTACATCGTCGCCGTCCATATCCATCCAGACATCGACGGCACCGGAGGACAGCATTTCCAGATATTCCGCCCGGTCTTTCACCGATACGATTTCGTAATCCAACCCCAGCTGCTCCGCCGTTCTCCGGAACAGATCCGCCGCAATTCCTTTTGCCTCCCCGTTTTCATACCAGGAGTACGGATTTCCGTCCGGATTCATGACACCCCGGATTACCGCACCGCTCTCCTGCATCTGCGCAAGAAAAGCCTCCTCTTCGGCGGTATAATCGGTGTTCACTTCCACAGAACCGTAATATTTATTGTACAGATCGGACCGCCAGTTCGGCGTTTCCACGTTCATGCTGTCGATTGCATCATCCAGCTCGTCGATCAGATCCTGATCCTCTTTTCGCGCCATGATGTAATATGGCGTCTGTCCAAAATTTTCAACCACCCGCTCGTCCTCCGGCGTGCGGATGTAACTGTTGACGAGAGCATCGACTTCTCCGTTGACCAGCGCATTCGTCAGCTCCGTCGGTGTCTCATAGTAAAGGATTTCACAGTCGAAGCCTTTTTCTTTTGTGAATGCAAGGAATGCATCATTATACGTATGGCGCTGCAGCAGGCCGATCCGAAGGCCGTTGTACGTGCTGTAATCTCCCGCAATGACACTGGTGTTTCCTGTCTTCACGTTCATGCTCGTAAATGCGGTGATTGCCGGATGGCGGGAAAATGCAAACTCCTCCTCGCGCTCCGGTGTCTTTTTGGCAGCCGTATAAATATCCACCTCGCCGTTCCGCAGCATCTCCTCCGATTCCTTCGCCGTCTTGTCGTATCCGACGTAAGAAAACGTACACTGCATATATTTTGAGATGCCCTGCATCATCTCATATCCATATCCGCTGCGCAGCCCGTTTTCGTCCTGCATGTGATAGCAGTCGAACGCGTAAAATGCGACTTTGTAGTCCGGCGTCTCACTCCGCGGAAGCGCATCCGCCAGAACCGGACAGACCGACAGCAGCAGAAAAAGAATACCGAAAACCGCTGCTGAAATCCGTTTTTTCATACCATTCCTCCTCCCGTATCTTTCCTCCTCGCAGGCAAGAAAAAAGCACCATAGATTCTCCTATAGTGCATTCCAGTCATTTCTCTGTCTTTCTTCATCTGTATTTATAAGAAATGTTCCATATTTATGCAACTGGCTGCCATTTTACAGGCCCTATAGCTTTGCGTCACAGCCTTTCGACTGCTTTGCCGAGATTCTTGTTTTATTGTAATTCATTGCAGTTTTTGTTGTCAACTGTCTTGTTGAAAAAAATAATGAGTATTACAACAACGTCGAAGGCTGCATGTGTTTCGTCTTGAAAAAGCGACAAAAATATAGTATGATATCTTTGTTGCCGACCCGGCTGAAACATTTATAAGTCTTGTCTCTGTAGCTCAGTAGGATAGAGCGTCCGCCTCCTAAGCGGAAGGCCGCTGGTTCGATTCCAGTCAGGGACGGTGAAAAAAAAGAGAAGCGGAAACCCTTACTTGATCGGGGTTTCCGCTTCTCTTTTTTCTAAGCTTCTCTTCTTTTCGCTATATAATATCCTTTACATGATACATTTTGTGAAATAAAGAATACAAAACATGCAACAAGAAGTGAACAGAAAAAAAGATGTGGTATATTCACAGTGCCGAAACACAAAATCTGTTAAGAAGGGAGAAGGAATATGAATAATCAATATTTCAGATGGTTGCAGATAGGTGCAATCGTGTTGGCAGCAGTTCTGGCGATACTGGCCGTGCTGTTTTTAATCAAGGCAGTACGAGGCAGACAGAAATTAAAAACGAAACTCTTTAATATCACATCTACGGCAGTATGTGCATTGGGTGTTGTTCTCATCGTTCTCATCAATTACTTTACTGGTGTTTATGCGAATTCGATCAATGCCGTTATGTTAAAAACAACCGCAGACGAAGCCGAAACAGATGTTTCTGACTGGAAAAATCTGGCATATTCGATCGCAGAAGAGGGTATGGTACTGCTGGAGAATAAAAATGGTACATTGCCGCTGAAAGATGTAACAAAAGTCAATCTTTTAGGCTATTATGCCTATAATCCGTATTACAGCGGAAGCGGCTCAGGCAATGTCAGTGCCACAGATTCTGTTTCAATTGTAGATTCTCTGAAAAATGCCGGGATCGAGGTTAATCCGGCATTAGAAACATCTGGAATTTATAAGACTGTTGAGGCAGAAAAAACAGAGAGCATTGGTTTTATGACCGCTTCTTTTTCAATTGATGAAGTTTCTTCTGAAAACTATACAGGAGATGTCAGCTTTTCTTCTATGAAAGACTACTCCGATACCGCAATTGTAGTGCTCGGACGAACCGGGGGCGAAGGAGCAGATCTGACAGCTTATGAAGATGGAGATTATCTGCATCTGACCGAAAACGAAGAAGCTCTGCTTGCATCTGCACGGGAGACTTTTGATACCGTGATCGTTATTGTCAATTCTGCAAATGCTCTTGAAATGGGCTGGGTACAGCAATACGATGTTGATGCTGTTGTATGGGCAGGTATTCCCGGACCGTATGGCTTTGAAGCTCTGGGAGAGATCCTGACAGGTGCCGTGAATCCTTCCGGCCATCTTCCGGATACCTGGGTATACGACAATGACAGTGCTCCGGCAAACGAGAACTTCGGCATACAGGCCGCAGATAATGCAGATGGCAGATACTATGTGGACTATGTAGAAGGTATCTATGTAGGATACAAATGGTATGAGACAGCATATGCTGAGGGAGCACAGATCTCTAATGTAAAGACAGGTACCGTATATGATTATACGGATTATGATTCTATCGTTGCCTATCCGTTTGGTTATGGACTTTCCTATACAACCTTTACAGAGGAAATCACAGGAGGAACACTGACGGATGGTACCGCTTTACAGCACGATGGTGCATATACCGTAGATGTCACCGTAACAAACACCGGCGACATAGCAGGCAAAGCCGTTGTTCAGCTGTATGTAACCGCTCCTTATACAGAATACGATCAAACAAATGGCGTGGAAAAAGCAGCAGTTTCTCTGGTGAATTATGGAAAGACCAGCGAACTGGAGCCAGGTGCTTCTGAAACAGTGACAATTGACGTAAATATGGAAGATATTGCTTCTTATGACAGCTCCTACAACAATCCAGACGGAACCACCGGTGCTTATATGCTGGATGCCGGAGACTACAAATTTTCCGTAAGATCTGATGCACATACAGAGCTTGATGCTGCAACGGCCAATCTGGAAGAAACATTCTTTTATTCCGGTGACAGTAAACGCTCTACCGATCAGCAGACAGCAAGCAATCAGTTTGACGAGGCCGCCAGAGGCGAATATCTTTCCAGAAAAAATGGTTTTGAAAATTATACATCAGCCATGCAGTCCGTATCTTCTTCTATAAAGGATACAACCTATGCAACAACAAATAATGTATATGATGATACATATGATACTGCTGTAACCAAAACGTATACAGAAGGTGTAGATTATGCTGTACAGGGCTCTCTGACACTGGATGATATGAAAGGTCTGGACTATGATGATGAAAACTGGGATCTGCTGGTCTCACAGCTGACGCTGGATGAACTGAAAGGTCTGACTGGAAATACGATGTACAGCTCCATTGCGTGTCCATCCATTGACAAGCAGGCATCTACCGATTCCGATGGACCGCTGGGAATCTCCAGCATGTTCACAAACGACCTGATTACCGTAGCGTTCCCGTGTATTCCGCTTCTGTCTGCAACGTTCAATAAAGACCTTGCACATGAGATGGGTTCCTGTGTCGCTGATCAGGCAGAAATCAACAGTATTACCATGTGGTATGCTCCGGCTATGGATACACACCGTTCAGCATACAGCGGACGTAATTTTGAGTACTATTCAGAAGATGCTGCACTTGGTGCCTATACAGCCAGTGCAGAAGTAGCAGGTGCAAGAGAAAAAGGCCTCATCTGCGTGATCAAACATTTTGCTCTGAATGATATGGAATCGAACAGAAACTGTATCCATACATACAGCAATGAACAGGCTATCCGTGAAATTTATCTGAAACCATTTGAGGCAGCCGTAAAAGATGGTGGTGCAACAGCTGTTATGAACAGTATGAATTATGTCGGTGATGTATATGTCGGTGCACACGAGGGACTTCTCACAGAGGTTCTTCGGAATGAATGGGGCTTCAACGGCCTGGTTCTGACAGATATGGATGAGGCCGGAGAAATTCGCAGCTTCTGGAGCACAATCCGTGCCGGTGTTGATGTATGGCTTGGAATGAATGATGCAGATCTTACACAGAGAAACGATGCAGACATTTATTATCTGCAGAGAGCAGCTAAAAATATCCTGTATACCTTTGCAAACGGAAATACATATAAGGCCGAATATCTGAACTGGCAGTTATACAGAAATCTGATCTGTGTCATGCTTGGCGTACTGTCTGCGTCCTGCGCAGTTGCTCTGGTCATCAGAAACAAAAAAGAAAAGGATTCAGTAAAATGAAAAAACAGGTATATAATCCATATCTTCCCAGTTGGGAATATGTGCCCGATGGTGAGCCATATATCTTCGGAGACCGGGTATATGTATACGGATCCCATGACCGTTTTGGATATCCCATGTTCTGTGTAAACGATTATGTGTGCTGGTCAGCACCTGTGGATGACCTTTCAGACTGGAAATACGAGGGAGTAATCTATAAAAAAACACAGGATCCCGGCAATCCTTTTGGTATCCGTTCACTGTATGCACCGGATGTGGCAAAGGGACCAGACGGAAGATATTATTTATATTATGCATTTGACTTTCTTGGTGAAATGGGTGTCGCAGTCTGCGACACCCCTGCCGGAGAGTATCAGTTTTATGGAAAAGTCCACTTCCCAGACGGCCATATCTGGGGAAAAAGAAGCGGGGAGCCGTTTCCCTTTGATCCGGGTGTTCTGGTCGATGATGACGGCCGGATATATCTATATTCCGGATTTGCAACAAAAATCCCAAGGATTGCTTCTCGAGGGCACAATCTGACCAATCCTGGCGGTGTAGTGCTGGAACTGGAACAGGATATGGTAACGATTAAAGAAGGACCGGAACTTCTATTCCCCATTCAGGGAAAGGAAGGAAGTTTTAAGAATCATGCGTTCTTTGAGGCCAGTTCGATACGTAAAGTAAACGGAAAATATTGCTTTGTATATTCTTCAGAGCATAACCATGAGCTGTGTTATGCTTTTGCAGATACCCCAAAGGGACCATTTACCTATGGCGGCACGCTGGTGGATCTGGGTGATCTTTATCTCGACGGAAATACAGATGAAAGTAAAGCCGTTAATTATCTGGGAAATACCCATGGCGGCATGCTGCATATCGGCGAAGACTGGTACATCTTTTACCACAGGCAGACCAATAAAAGTTCTTACGCAAGACAGGCCTGCGCGGAAAAACTGGTAAGAAGGGAAGATGGCGGCTTTTATCAGGCTGAAGTGACAAGCTGCGGACTGAACAATGGACCGCTGAAAGGTGAGGGACGATATGAGGCAAGGATTGCCTGCAACCTCTGGAGCAAAGAAGGAACCGGACGATATGATACTCCCGGCCATAAACGGAAGCTTGCAAATCATCCCTATTTTACACAGTCCATGCCGGACCGCGAGCGTGATGGTGATCAATACATTGCAAATATGCAGGATGGCGCAGTGGCCGGATTTAAATATTTCGACTTCTGGCAGTCAGATAATCCGATCACGCTGGAGCTTCGCGGCAATGCAGACGGCATGATGCAGATATCTGTAGATCCACATTTTTCAACACTTTCTGCTGAAATCAAGGTATCCAGTTCCGGGAATCTCATCCGCAATTATACAGGTACTCTGCACTTACCTGATACAGGAATTCATCCATTATATTTCCGGTATGTCGGGCAGGGCGCACTTGATTTTATAGCATTTACAATACAGAAAGGGCAGTCATATGAAGCAGTGGATTGAAAAACACCCGGATATCTGGGAATTTATTTTATTTAACGTACTGGCAAATTGTGCGACTGTTACAAATTTCATTTTGATGTGGTTTTGCACAGGATTTGTCTTTTCCAAATTAAAAATGACGCCGTTTCATTTTCTGATTTTTAACTATACCTCAGAAGAAAGCCTGGGACTTTGCGGATTTTTAAGTTTTCTGGTTGCAACAACGGCGGCACAGATAGTAAACTATATAGTACAGAAACATCTGGTCTTTAAATCAAATGCAGCCTTTTCCCAGGCGGTGCCTAAATATGTGGTTATGGTTATCGTTCTGGTCATTATATCGGCTGCACTGCCGGGATATACGCAGCAGCTTCTGATCGGACTGGGAATCCCTGGTACATTTGCACCAACAATAGCAAATTGCGTTAATATATTGGTACAGGTTGTGATCAGTTATCCATCTATGAAGTTCTGGATTATGCCGGCAAATCAAAAATAAACGAAAACAAAGCTGTAAAAAAGGAAGAAGTTGCTTTTTTACAGCTTTTGTGGCGTACATAAAAAATCTTGCAGGTGAAAAAAATGATAAGAATTGCAGTTGTAGAAGACGAAGATATCTATGCACAGCAGATAGAAAAATATCTGTATCAATACGAAAAAGAATATGCGGAAGAAATACAGGTGTTCCGTTACAGGGATGGTTATGCCATAGCGGAAGAATATCGCCTGGACTATGACATTATTCTTATGGATATTGAAATGGGAATCATGAATGGGATGGAAGCGGCTGTTGAAATTCGCAAAAGAGATACCCAGGTTGTTATCATTTTTATCACAAACATGGCTCAGTATGCGATTCAGGGATACCAGGTAGGGGCTCTGGATTATATTTTAAAGCCGATTCAGTATATGCCGTTTGCACAGTCTTTGAAAAAGGCAATCTGGGGGCTTGAAAAGAAACGGGAACAGTATCTGATCATACGGCAGAGAGATTCTGTCATAAAGCTGAGGAGTACAGAAATCGGCTGGATCGAAAGCAAGGGACACCTTCTGACATTTCATACCGAAGAAAAAACATATGAAACAACGATATACAGCATGAAAGACCTGGAAAAAGAACTGAAAGACAGCGGATTCAGCCGCTGCAACAGTGGTATTCTGGTAAATCTGCGTTATGTAAAAGGCGTTGAAAAAGGATATGTACATGTGTATCATGACCATTTGCCGATCAGCCGGGGGCGGAAACAGGATTTTATGAATGCTCTGACCAGCTTTTTGTCCAGATAAGTGGGAGGATATATGGAAATCAATATGCAGGATATACCGAAGATATATACAGCGGCAGCGGAATGGATGGCATGCCTGGTATTTTTTCTGGTGTACACACCGGAATGGAAGAAAATACAGAGGAAAAAGAGTATCCCCTTATTTAGTATTGGTCTGATCTGTCTGATCCTTTTGCAGAATTTCTGTGGGAAATATGATAATATCTGGTGGCTTGTCGGTATGTCCGGGGCAGTCGTGACAATGATGGTGCTTATCAAATTAGCTTTGGAGATCGACTGGCGAGAAGCTGCTTATATTGAAGCACGGGCTTTTATACAGGCAGAATTTGTAGCTGCTTTTAACTGGCAGGTCTATGCTTTCTATTTTTATTATAAATTTGGCCTGGGATGGGTTTCTATTCTGTTCGCAGCCTGTATTTATCTGCTGTTTTATTACTTTTTATATCGGATAGAGCGGGGAAGTATAAAAACAAATATGGATATAGCCCGTCATATCCCTTCAAAAAGACAGCTGTTTCTTGTATGGGTCATCACGCTGCTTATTTTCGGCGCAAGTAATCTGAGTTATGTATCCGTAGTGTCTCCTTTTTCTTCTTACGCGGTTCCGGATGTATTCAATACGCGGACACTGTTCGATCTGGTCGGCGTTCTGGTCCTGGAATTATATCAGTTTCAGAAAATGGAAATGCTGCAGAAGCAGGAAACGCTGGAAATCCAGCAGGTTATGCAGCTGCAATACAAACAATTTCGGGAATCGCAGGACAATATCGATATGATTAACCGCAAATATCATGATCTGAAACATCAGCTGCAGATCATGCGCCAGGAGACAGATATGGATAAACGGTCAGATTATTTAGATCAGATCGAAGATGGACTGGAGAAATATGAAATGGAAAACAAGACGCAGAACCCGGTGCTGGACACGATTTTGACCACAAAAAGTAATCAGTGCATGAAGCTCGGTATTACGCTGACAGTAGTTGCAGATGGATCTCTTTTAAATCATATGCATGTTATGGACATTAGTTCTATTTTTGGAAATGCACTGGATAATGCGATACGATATGAGGCACAGATTAAAAATCCGGATAAACGACTGATCCATTTATCCATCGCAAAGAAGCAGGGGTTTATCTGCATCGTTATAGAAAACTATTTCGAGGGCGGTATCATTCCGGATGGTTACCGACGGTGCACAACGCAGGATGACGAGCAGCAGCATGGCTATGGTGTAAAGAGTATCCGCTATACTGTAGAAAAATATGGCGGCACATTAAATATTGAAACCATAGATAACTGGTTCCGGTTGGAAATCCTTTTTTCAGCCGCAGAATAAAAAAGCAAAGCACCTCACAGACCATAGATGATACACTGGTTCGATTCCAGTCAAGGACAGAGAAAAAAGAAGCAGAAAACCTTACTTCATCTGGGTTTTCTGCTTCTCTTTTTTGCTTTTATTTTAACTGAAAAATCCTAAAACAAATGTCATAGCAATGATCGCCACCGGCAGATACCGCAGCACCCGCGGTTCCTGGAACTCGCGGACGGGATGCGGCTTTGCCGCCATCCTGTGTATCAGTTTAAAACAGCCATACCCAACCAGCGCTCCCACTGTATTGGTGATAAGGTCATCGATATCTGTTGCCCGATACAGAGTAAATAACTGAACTATTTCAATCGTAAGGGATAATCCCAATCCAGTGAAAAAGATATTTTTTATACGCTGATACCGCTCACTGATCACCGGGCACAAGAATCCCAGCGGAAGAAACAGAAAAACATTCAGTACAAAACTCAGACTGAATCCATCCGCGAACGGAATCAGATTGATATTCGGATGAAAAAACGTTTCTCCCAGCCCTGTCAGCCTTCTATATTCCCCAAGTGTAGGAATTCCCACAATATTCGTCAGCATGACACACAAATAATAATAAAGCACCAGCGATGCCATCGCTATTCTGCCCTTCGGCACTGCCCTGTTCTTTCGGAAGATCAGAATCAGCATAACGCAGATTCCAATTGCCCCAATCACAAAAATGGGATTTACAGACAGCAAATCTTTCACCGCATCCAGCAGCCCAAGCTGCATCGATACCTCAGATGGATTACCTGAAACAGAATTCATTTAAATCGTCCCCCTCTTTAACTTCATGATTTTTCCTGAATCCCATTTTCGCAGATAAACCTTAAAAACCCGCTGTGATAACTCTTAATATTCTTTTGTCATATCCCACACTTTTTCTGAATTTCCAACCCATCCGCGAAAAG
>CAVBNJ010000003.1:0-30669 GCA_963596755.1 bacterium | reverse complement strand
TTTCTCACAGCCATCGCCCCAGGGCACAGTCCCAGGCGGCGCAGGCGCACTTTCGGGCGTCCGTCTTTAAATAACCGCAACCCCCGCCATCCCCATCACTGCTGCAATCGCAAACAGCACCAGCAGATGAACCGGATAAAACGCGTAAAACGGATACTTCAGATTCAGTCCCCGTTCCCCATTATAAAAATGAACCGGAATCATAGCCAGAAAACAAGGAAGCTCATTGAGACTCATCAGTGTAAGCACTGCGCATCCCATTCCAATACAGTACATCTTATTCTTTCTCAGATTATACATCAGCACAATCGTCAGAATACCCATCGCACTGTAATCCGTCTTCAGCAGCGTAGCCAATGCACAAGCCGCCACAATCACCAGCAGCTTGCCGACCGAAATCTTCCAGTTCGCTCCCTGCCATGCCCCGGCGTCCTTCTGCGTTTTCTCATCAATCTTCTGCAGAAAAATCATCATCACAAGTCCGATAAATAAGGTGAAGAACACATTCTGATATCCAAGATAAAATGGCTTTCCAGCAAACGCCAGATCAAACGGAATCTCCGAAACCAGCGCAAAAATACCAAGATTCAGCGCATACTTCTTCACATCATGCGTATGCATAAACCCTTCAATCAGCAGAAAACAGAAAATCGGAAAACTGATCCTTCCGATCGCGCGCATAATCATATCCGCATAATAAATCACCGCCGTATTTCCCGACGCTAAAAACGATGCCCCTCCGTCCGCCGAATTCACCGCATCGAGAAGCCCGCGTGAAATCAGAATACGGTCAAAAAGCACCGCCGCCGTATGGTCAATCAGCATACACACCATAGCGATGATCTTCAAAGTGCTGCCGGGAATTCTGCCGGCTTTGTTACCAGGTTTTGCAGAAGCTGCAATAGACATAACCCATCCTTTCCGGGATCCGTGCATCACAAAAATGCAGTCCCTAAACGACTTCCCGAAACAATACAGAAAGCCCAAAATAAAATACTGACTCAATTATACTTGCTGCCCCCTGCAAAGTCAAAGAAAAGGTCAGACAAAATGAGGAAAAACGCACCATAACAGCCCCGAAACCGCCGATTCCCCCCTTGATTTTTTGTTCTACGGTTGCTATAATAGGCGTGAGTGTGGGGCGGAGGATCAACTTCGGCCCTTTTCTGACAACAAAACGAAACAACACATACCATAGCCATAGACAGGAAAGAGGTACAAATCAAATGACAAGAATAGACATCATTTCAGGATTCCTGGGCGCAGGAAAAACAACCCTGATCAAAAAACTCCTCGGAGACGCACTGAAAGGACAGCAGGTCGTTCTGATCGAGAACGAATTCGGTGAAATCGGAATCGACGGAGGCTTCTTAAAAGATGCCGGCATCGAAATCCGTGAGATGAACTCCGGCTGCATCTGCTGCTCACTCGTAGGAGACTTCGGCGCAGCATTAAAAGACGTTATCACCAAATATCACCCGGATCGTATCATCATCGAGCCGTCAGGTGTAGGTAAACTCTCTGACGTCATCAAAGCCGTAGACGGCGTAGAAAAAGAAGCAGGCGTAGCCCTGAACTCCGCAACAACCGTAGTCGACGTTATGAAATGCAAAATGTATCTCAGAAACTTCGGCGAATTCTTCGAGAATCAGGTAAAGAGCGCAGGAACCATCATCCTGAGCCGTACCGATAAAGCCGATACCGAAAAAGTAGAGGCAGCCGTAAAAATGCTCCGCGAGCTGAATCCGGAAGCACACATCATCACCACACCAGTAGAAGTTCTGGGAGGCAAGAAAGTTCTCGATACCATGGAAGGTGCCATCATCAACCTTGAGCAGGTAGAAGAGGAAGAACACCATCACCATCATCATGACCACGATGACGAGTGCTGCTGCGGTCACGACCACGACGAGCATGAGCACCATCACCACGATCATGACGAGGATGAGCATGAACATCATCATCACGATCATGACGAGCACGAGCATCACCACCATGACCACGATGATGAGTGTGGATGCGGCCACGATCACGACGAGCACGAGCATCATCACCATGACCACGATGACGAATGCGGCTGCGGCCATGATCACGACCATGAGCATCATCATCATGATGATGAGTGCGGCTGCGGCCATGATCATCACCATCATCACCACGCAGACGAAGTCTTCACAAGCTGGGGCCAGGAGACCGTAAAGACCTTCACCAAAGAGCAGATCGAAGACATCTTAAAGAAACTTTCCGAGGATACCGCTTATGGTATGGTTCTCCGTGCCAAAGGTATGGTAGCAGGCGCTGACGGACAGTGGATCTATTTCGATATGGTTCCGGAAGAGTACGAAGTACGTGACGGAGCACCGGAATTCACCGGACGTATCTGCGTCATCGGTTCCAAATTAGCAGAAGACAAGCTGGCAGAGCTGTTCGGACTGTAAAAAACATGACGAGGCTGCCGCATCAGAAATTTAATCCGATGTGGCAGCTTTTTTTCTTAACAAGGATAAAGCAAAACAATGGAGGTACAAAATGTACGAAGAAGACGAAGTAGATATTCCGATTTACCTCATAACCGGATTTCTTGAGAGTGGAAAAACCTCTTTCATTAATTTTACCGTAGCACAGGACTATTTCCAGATCGACGGACCGACCCTTCTGATCACAACCGAAGAAGGTGAAGTAGAGTACAACGAAAAAGAACTGCTCAAATACAACACCGTTCTGGAAATCGTAGAAGGACCGGAGCAGTTTACGCTGGATTACCTGAAAAAACTGAACCGCAAATACCGCCCGGAGCGTATCATTCTGGAGTACAACCCGCTCTGGAGCGTAAAAAAACTCGAGGAGATGGAGCTGCCGCACGGCTGGGGCATCGTGCAGGAGATCGTAACGGTCGATGCAAGCTGCTTCCAGATCTATATGCAGAACATGAAATCCGTCTTCATGGAGATGGCGAAAAACGCCGATATGGTTATGTTCAACCGCTGCCGTCCGGAAGATCCGCTCCCGGCATTCCGCCGCAGCATCAAAGTTGTCAACCAGGCGTGCGATGTTCTGTTTGAGAACGAAGAAGGCGAGATCGACAACATTTTCGAAGATCAGATGCCGTTCGATACCGACGCAGATGTGATTGAGATCGATGATGCTGACTACGGAATCTGGTATGTCGACATGGGTGACAACCCGGAGCGCTACGAGGGCAAAACCGTTCATTTCCGCGGCATGGTATTAAAGAGCAAAGACGTCGGAGCCGATTTCTTTGTCCCGGGCCGTATGGCAATGACCTGCTGCGCAGACGACACTTCCTTTATCGGATACGTCTGCAAATGCGCAAGCGCCAAATCCCTGGTAATGGGTTCCTGGGTAGATGTGACCGCAACCGTAAAATGGGGTTACATGAAAGTTTACGACGGCGAAGGCCCGGTTCTGTATGCAAAAGAAATCAAACCGACCAAAAAGCCGGAGAGCGAACTGGTATACTTTAACTAAAGAAAACGAGAAATCATGAATGATCCATCAGACGACAGAGGGCAGGGAAACTTTTTTCTGCTCTCTGTTGTCTGCATTGCAGGAGGAAATATGTATATTATAGTAGGTTTGGGAAATCCGACACGTCAGTATGAGGGCACGAAACACAACGTCGGATTCGACACCATCGATTATCTGATCGACGAATATCAGATCCCGTCCTCCGGTGCAGGCCATAAGGCACTGTTCGGAAAGGGAATGATCGCAGGGCAGAAAGTCATCGTTGCAAAGCCGATGACGTATATGAACCTGAGCGGCGAGTCCGTGCGGGAACTGGTGAATTATTACAAGGTCGATCCGGAGACCGAGCTGATCGTAGTTTACGATGACATCAGCCTGGCGCCGGGACAGATCCGCATCCGTAAAAAAGGAAGCGCGGGCGGGCACAACGGTATCAAAAACATCATCGCCAATCTCGGCACCGACCGCTTCATGCGTGTAAAAGTCGGTGTCGGCGAGAAACCGAAAAACTGGGATCTGGCGGACTATGTGTTAAGTCCGTTTACGAAAGATGAGCGTCCCCTTGTGAATCTGGCGATCGAGCATGCGGCAAAAGCGATCGAGAAGATGCTGAACGGGGATGTGGACGCAGCCATGAACGAGTATAACCGCAAATCTGCAAATCCGGCAGAGTAAGGAAAATGAAAGCGTTATTAGAACCGATTAAAGAAATTGCCCGTTTTGACGAGCTGTTCCGTGATCTGAAAAAAGGACCCGCCGGCATCACGGTGATCTCGGGCTGTCTGGAAAGCCAGAAAGCCCACATGATCGCCGGCCTCTCCGAGGATGTCCCCGTGCGGCTTCTGATCGCGGAAAATGAACTGAAAGCAAAAGAATTATATGAGGATTACCGGCTGTACGACCCGGAGACGCTGTATTATCCGGCGAAGGACCTGATTTTCTATCAGGCGGATATCCATGGAAATCTGCTGATCCAGCAGCGCATCCAGGTGATCCAGGCACTTCTCGAGCGGAAGGAAGTTACCATCATCACCAGTGTGGGGGGATGTATGGACTTTCTTCTGCCTCTTGACGTGTTTGAAAAACACTGTATTCATCTGAAAAATGACAGTGAGCTTGACCTCGACAAAATCCGAAAAGAGCTGGTGCGGCTTGGATATGAGCGCACCTTTCAGGTGGAATCGACGGGGCAGTTTTCGGTGCGCGGCGGCATTCTCGATGTCTTTCCGCTGACGGAACAGAACCCGATCCGCATCGAACTCTGGGGCGATGAGATTGATTCCATCCGAAGCTTCGACGCGGAAAGCCAGCGGTCGATTGAAAACCTGGATGAGATCACGATTTATCCGGCATCGGAGCTGATTCTGACAGAGGATACGATCGCGCGCGGGGTGAAAGCCATCAAAAAAGAGGCAAAGGCGCAGAGCACCAAGTTCCGCGACAAGATGATGACGGAGGAAGCGGCGCGCATCCGCAATGCGGCAGAGGAAATCTGCGATCAGATCGGCGAGGGCGAAATTCTGCAGGGAGCGGAGCAGTATCTTCATTACTTTTATCCGGAGACGGTTTCGTTTCTCGACTATCTGCCGGCGGACAGCCGCATTTTCCTCGACGAGCCGAACCGCATCATCGAGTGCGCCGATGCGCTGGAAGCGGAATTTCAGGAGAGTGTGAGCCACCGTCTCGAAAAGGGCTACCTCCTGCCGGGACAGGCGAAGCTGATGTGCAGCACGGCGGAACTGACTGCAAAACTGAACCGCCGCGGCTGCGTTGCCGTATCGCTGATGGAGCCGCAGAAGGGCGAGTGGAATATCCGCGATGAGTTCGGCGTGACGGTAAAATCCGTGAATTCCTACAATAATCAGTTCCCGCTTCTGGTGAAAGATCTGAAAGCCTGGAAAAAAGCGGGCTACCGTGTCGTGCTGGCAAGTCCGTCGCGGACGAGAGCGCAGCGCCTGGCGGAGGATCTGCAGAATGAGGAACTTCCGGCGTTTTACAGCGAGAAGGAAGAGCGTATTTTAAACCCGGGCGAAATCATGCTGATCCACGGCGCGGCCCGCAGAGGTTTTGAATATCCGATGCAGAAATTCGTGCTGATCACGGAGACGGATATTTTCGGAAAAGAGAAGAAGAAAAACCGGAAGAAATCGGAGTATTCCGGCCAGAAAATCCAGAATTTTGCGGATCTTTCGATCGGTGACTATGTGGTGCATGAGAGCCATGGCCTTGGCATTTACCGCGGCATCGAAAAAATCGAGATGGACCGCGTGACCCGCGATTATATGAAAATCGAGTATTCCGGCGGATCGAATCTCTATGTGCTGGCAACGCAGCTCGACACGCTGCAGAAGTATGCATCCGCGGAAGCGGCGAAAGTGCCGAAGCTGAACAAGATCGGCGGCCAGGAGTGGAACAAGACGAAGACGCGGGTGCGCCATGCGGTGAAAAATATCGCGCAGGATCTCGTGAAGCTGTATGCCGAGCGGCAGGCGTCGTCCGGCTATCAGTTTGGAAAAGATACGATCTGGCAGAAGGAATTTGAAGAGCTGTTTCCGTTCGAGGAGACGGATGACCAGCTCGCGGCGATCGAGGCGACGAAGGCGGACATGGAGAGCAAAAAAATCATGGACCGTCTGATCTGCGGTGATGTCGGCTACGGAAAAACGGAGGTTGCGATCCGCGCGGCGTTCAAGGCTGTGCAGGAGAGCAAGCAGGTCGTCTATCTCGTTCCGACGACGATTCTGGCGCAGCAGCATTACAATACATTCGTCGAACGCATGAAGGATTTCCCGGTGCGCGTCGATCTTCTGTGCCGGTTCCGCACGCCGGCGGAGCAGAAAAAGACGCTTGAGGATCTGAAAAAAGGACTCGTGGATATCGTCATCGGAACGCACCGCGTGCTGTCGAAGGATGTGAAGTTCAAGGATCTGGGACTGCTGATCGTCGATGAGGAGCAGCGGTTCGGCGTAACGCATAAAGAGAAAATCAAACAGCTGCAGAAGAACGTCGATGTTCTGACGCTGACCGCGACGCCGATTCCGCGGACGATGCACATGAGTTTGATCGGCATCCGCGATATGAGCGTGCTCGAGGAAGCGCCGCAGGACCGCCAGCCGATCCAGACGTTTGTATGTGAATACAACGAAGAGATGGTCCGCGAGGCGATCAACCGGGAACTGGCGCGCGGCGGGCAGGTGTATTACGTCTACAACCGCGTCCAGTCGATTGCCGAGATGGCGAACACGATTCAGAAGCTTGTGCCGGATGCGAATGTTGGATTTGCGCACGGGCAGATGAAGGAGCGCGAGCTCGAGAAGATTATGTATGGTTTTATCAATGGAGAGATTGATGTGCTCGTCTCGACGACGATCATCGAGACGGGACTCGACATTTCCAATGTGAATACGATGATTATCCACGATTCCGACCAGATGGGACTGTCGCAGCTCTATCAGCTCCGCGGCCGCGTCGGACGGTCGAACCGGACTTCGTACGCGTTTCTGATGTACCGCAGAAACAAGATGCTGAAAGAAGTGGCAGAGAAGCGTCTCCATGCGATCCGCGAATTTACGGAGATGGGAAGCGGCTTCAAGATTGCGATGCGTGACCTCGAGATCCGCGGCGCGGGAAATCTGCTGGGCGCGGAGCAGTCGGGGCATATGGAGTCGGTCGGATACGATCTCTACTGCAAAATGCTCGCGGAGGCCGTCAAAGAGGCGAAGGGCATCGCACCGGAGGAAGAGTTTGAGACGACGATCGATCTGACCGTCAGCGCGTATATACCGGACAGCTACATCAGCAATGAGGCGCTGAAGCTTGACACGTACAAGCGGATTGCGGCGATTGAAAACAGGGAAGAGTACGAGGACATGACGGAGGAGCTGACCGACCGCTTCGGGGAGCCGCCGAAGAATGTACAGAATCTTCTGGCTGTCGCCGAACTCAAAGCGCTGGCGCACCGCGCGTATGTGACGGAGCTGAAGCAGATGGGCGATTCGGTGCGCATCACGCTGCAGCAGCATGCCAAAATCGATGTGGCGCGGATTCCGGAGCTGCTGCAGAAATACCGCGACGAGCTGAAATTCCAGATGGAATCGCTGGCGTTTGTTTACACGCCGCGGCGGCGGAATTCGAAAGAGAGAATTGATCTGCTGGAGAAGAGTCATGTGCTGATTGAGGATCTTGTTTCGCTTGTGCCGGAAACAGAGGAAAAATAGGCCCGAATCGTGTGAAAAAGGCGTGAACAAAGAAGAAAAAAGTTGCCCTGTATCAGCAAAAAGGGTATAATAGAAAAAGCGTTTATAAAAATCGATGCAGAAGACAAAAGGCATTTTGGAATCTGCATGAGGAGGAAATAATGAAAAATTTAAAAGCAAAAGCAGTCTGCGCAGTGCTGACCGCTTCTCTGGCAGCTATGGGACTGACCGGCTGCGGTTCCGACAACGTGGACGGAACCAAAACAGCAATTACTGTCAATGACGAGTCTATCACACTCGGACAGGCAAACTTCATGCTGAGATATCAGCAGGCAACGATGTACAACTATTATTCTCAGCTGTATTCCATGTACGGAATGCAGATGCCGTCTACCATGTACGATCAGGAAGGCGACGACGGAAAGACGACCGGTGAGACGTTCAAAGAGCAGTCTCTTGAGACCATCGAAAAAGAGCTTCTGATGCGCCAGCACGCAGAGGAGTACGGCGTTACCCTCACGGACGAGGAAAAAGAGCAGGCAAAAGAGGCCGCACAGGCATTCGCAGATAAGAACGGCGATGACGTGATGAACAAACTGCACGCAACCGTTGAGGATATCCAGGATGCACTGGAGCTGTACGTAATCCAGACCAGAATTTACGATCCGATCATCGCGGATGTAGATACTGAGGTTTCCGATGAGGAAGCACAGCAGACTTCCATCAGCTACATCACCGTATCCACCGCCGGCACCGAGACGGACGACGACGGAAATACGATCGATCTGACGGATGATGAGAAAGCAGCAAAGAAAGAAATCGCGCAGAGATTCCTGGATCTCTTAAAAGAGTCTGAGGATCCGGCAAATGCTTCGTTTACGGATCTCCGCAACGAGCTGAACGATCAGTTAAATGCAGAGAACACCGCAGATTCCAGCGATTCCGCAGACAGCTCCGATGAGAGCAGCTCTTCTTCGAGTGCTTCCAGTACAAGTGCATCAAGCGCAAGCACTTCCAGCAGCTCCAGCAGCGATTCCTCTTCCGAGGTTTCCTACCTGACAGCATCCACAACTTCCTTCGGAACCGGATCCGAGAAAGATGACGACGATACGTGTTCTCTTGGCGACGCGGTAGCAGAAGCGGCAACAGGACTGGAAGACGGTACCGTTTACGACGGTATTATCGAAGGCGACGATGCATATTATGTTATCCGTGTAGACAAAGCATTCGACGAGGACAAGACCGAGAGCAGAAGACAGACCATCATCTCCAACCGCAAATCCGACAAGTACAACGATACCCTGGACGGTTGGGTAGATGAGAGCGACATCAAAGTTGCATCCAACTGGGACAAACTCGAAGTAACCGATGCAGACCTGTACACCATGACAGTCGACAGCACTTCCAACGATTCTACAGATGGAACGACTACAGACAGCACAACATCTGAGAGCACAACTTCCAGCAGCACAGAGACTACATCGACAAGCAGCACAAGCGAGACTTCGACATCCTCAAGCTCTGCAGAATAAAAACATACGATATAAACTGACAGCAGTCAGATCCTCAAAATGGGTCGGGCTGCTGTTTTTTACTTGTCGAAAAAAGAATACAATGCTATACTGAACATGAATTTGCCGCGAAAACGCAGTGAATTTAGAAAACACAGCCTGGATTTGTCAGTATACGCGGACATGTGCTGCATGTAACTCGGGCAGAATGGAGAGAAAAAATGACAAGAGAAGAATTTGAACAGCTTGCCGGAGCAGGTGTCATTTTACTGGATGGCGCGACCGGATCAAATCTGACAAAAGCGGGAATGCCGAAAGGAGTCAGCACAGAACTCTGGGTTCTGGATCACCCTGATATCCTGGCGAATTTACAGAAGGCTTACGTGGAGGCGGGAAGCCAGATTGTCTATGCGCCGACTTTTGGTGCAAACAGACTGAAATTAGCGGATTATGGAAGAGAAAACGACGTGGAGGAGCTGAATGCACGTCTGGTGGATATCTCGAAAAAAGCAGTTGCCGGAACCGGCGCACTGATCGCGGGAGATTTCTCCACACCGGGAAAAATGCTGCAGCCAAAAGGAGATCTTTCCTATGAAGAACTCCTGGAATCCTACATGGAGCAGGTAACAGCAGTAGCAAATGCGGGCGTTGATCTTCTGGTAGCGGAGACGATGCTGAGCGTAGACGAAACATGCGTCTTTATGGACGCAGCCCTTTCTGTCTGCGATCTGCCGATTATGTGTTCCCTGACACTGGAAGCAGACGGTTCTGCCCTGTTCGGCGGAAACGCTGTGGAAGCAGTTGAGACACTGCAGGAAATGGGAGCATCCGCCGTCGGACTGAACTGCTCGGTCGGACCGGATCAGCTCGAGGCCGTTGTCGCATCGATGAAACGGGTGGCAAGAGTGCCGGTGATCGTAAAACCAAACGCCGGCCTTCCGAAAATCACCCCGACCGGTGAGGCAATCTACAGCATGGATGCACCGGACTTCGCAAAATATATGAGTATCCTGGTAGACGCAGGCGCAGGCGTTGTCGGCGGCTGCTGCGGAACCACACCGGAGTATATTCGTCTGGTGAAAGAGATGCTGAACAACCGATAAAAAGAAAAACGTGTCCGGGGCAGTTGTTTCGGGCACGTTTTTTATCACGCTGCCGATCGGGCAGGAAAAACGACAGAAGAAAAGGGACTGGAAAATGTATCAGAATTATATCTTTGATTTATATGGAACCCTGGTTGATATTCACACGAATGAGAAGAAAGCATATCTCTGGAAGAAAATGAGTCTGTTCTTCGGAATGAAAGGCGCTGCCTACGAGGCAAAAGAGCTTCGGACGGCCTACGAGACGAAGATCAAAGAACAGGAAGCCGCACTGAAAGCAGAGTGCCGCGGCAGTCATGTGCCGGAGATTGATATTGCTGAGGTGTTCCGGCAGCTGTTTGAGGATAAGGGCATTTCGGTGACGGATGAGGAGATCGCGGATCTGGCGAAGATGTTCCGTGTGATTTCAATCGCGGAACTGAAACTGTTCCCGGGCGTGCCGGAACTGCTGCAGCGGTTAAAAGACGCGGGAAAGAAAGTCTTTCTGCTTTCGAATGCACAGGCACTTTTCACCGCACCGGAAATTTCATTGCTCGGCCTGACTCCGTACTTTGACGGAATCCTGCTCTCGTCGGATGCCGGTGTGAAAAAGCCGGACCCGGCGTTTTATGAGATGCTGCTGAAACAGTACCACCTCGATCCGGCAGAATGCCTGATGACAGGAAACGATGACATCGCCGACTGCCACGGCGCAGCCTCCGCAGGAATCGCAAGCCGCTACGTGGCGACACGTCAGTCCCCTGCATTAAGCGGCCCATTGCCGGAAAACTGCGAGGAGATCGCGGTGATTGCGGAGTTATTCTAATATAGAAGCAAAAAAATGGAAGCACCCGATGCGGTACTTCCATTTTTTGCTTCTTTTAAAAGAGAAAACTCAGCTTTTCTGCAGTCCCTTATCCCACTTGAATCTCCGATAGCAGATATAAATCAGCACACTGCACACGAGCCATCCTGCCGGATAGCCAAGCGCGATCGGAATGATCGAATCGAAAACGTGTGACATCACAAACAGATAAATCTGGCGGAACACCACGAAGCTTCCGAGCATCACAAGCATCGGTGTTCTGGTGTCACCGGCGCCGCGCAGGGCGTTGGAGTAAATCTGGTTGACACAGCAGAGGATGTAGAACGGGGAGAGCAGGTACAGGAACAGCGTTCCGTAACGAATGACCTCAGCCTCCTGGTTGAACAGGTAAACCATCTGCGGTGCGAAGATCAGCAGCGGAATCATCATCACGATGGTGACGATCTCGGAAAGCCAGAATGCCGTTGTCGCACCCTTCTTCGCGCGGTCGATGTAACCGGCGCCGACGTTCTGTCCGGTGAAGGTGGTCGAAGCAAGTCCGACGCTCATCATCGGCAGCATCATAAACTGGTCGATCTTCATGCAGGCGCTCCAGCCCGCCATAACGTCCGAGCCGAATACGTTGATATAAGACTGTACAAATACGTTGGAAACCGAGGTGACCATCTGCTGGATCGCTGCCGGAAGTCCGACGCAGATAATGCGGTATAAAAGCTGCCAGTCCATGACGAGGTGCTTCCACTGGATGCGGTACGAGCCGTCACTTCTTGTCAGGACGTACAGCGTCAGAATTGCGGACAGACACTGCGCGATAACGGTTGCCAGCGCCACGCCCTCGATACCCATGCCGAACGAAACGACAAATACGAGGTCGAGCACGGTGTTGACAACAGCGGAGAAAATCAGGAAATACAGCGGATGGCGGGAATCTCCGACCGCACGCAGGACACCGGAACCCATGTTGTAGAACATCAGGCCGATGACGCCGCCGAAGTAAATTTTCAGATACGTTGCCGATTCACGGATGACATCGTCCGGTGTGCTCATCATGCGGAGCATGGCGGGCGTGATCAGGATGCCGAGAATCGTAAAGACAATCGAGAGAACGAGCGTCATCAACAGCGTCGTGCTGACGGTGCGGCTGACTTTTTCATCCTCTTTTGCGCCGTAATACTGGGAAATGATAACACCGGCGCCGGTGGAGAGGCCCATGAAAAAGCCGATCAGGGAATTGATGATCGGTCCGACGGAGCCGACGGCGGCGAGCGCTTCCTTGCCGACAAAATTGCCGACAACGATGCTGTCTACGGTGTTGTAAAGCTGCTGGAAGAGATTTCCAGCCATAAGCGGAAGCGAGAAGAGAAGCAACTGCTTCCAGATGGAGCCCTGGGTCATATCGCGGGCTTTGCTCTTTTGTACTGTTTTCGTCATAATAGCCCCCTGTTTTTACATTATTTTTACCTTCTTTTTTATTGTATCACTTTGAAGTTGTGATGAAAATGTCTGTTTTTGACTCTTTTTTGAGACTTTTTTGATATAAAATGATGATTCGGACGGGAAAAAGAATTGTGTATCAAAAAATTGTCTGCTATAATGAGGGGCAGATGCGGAAAAAGCAGAAACAAGATAATAAATAGAAAGAAGGCAGTTCGAAAATGGGTGATTATTTTGTATGCAGTAAAACAGAACCGGTGGCAGAGACGAAGGCGGGAAAGGTGCGCGGTTTCCGCCTGAACACGACGTATGCGTTCCATGGAATCCATTACGCCGAGGCAGACCGTTTCCAGATGCCGCAGCCGGTGAAACCGTGGAAGGGGATCAAGAATGCGCTGGCGTACGGCTACGTGTGCCCGCTCTTAAAGCAGGATGAGCCGAACATGGAGGTGCTGGTGCCGCACCGCTACTGGCCGCAGGATGAGCACTGCCAGAACCTGAATGTCTGGACACAGAGTCTCGATCCGAACGCAAAAAAGCCGGTTATGGTATGGCTCCACGGCGGCGGTTTCCATGCCGGTTCCGCGATTGAGCATGTGGCGTATGAGGGGGATCATTTAAGTGAGTTCGGCGATGTTGTTGTCGTTTCGGTCAACCATCGGCTGAATATCCTTGGTTATCTTGATCTCTCACCGTTTGGGGAAAAATACAAAAACTCCGCGAATGCCGGAAACGCCGACATGGTGGCTGCGCTGCAGTGGGTGCATGACAATATCGCCAACTTCGGCGGCGACCCGGAAAATGTCACGATCTTCGGCCAGTCCGGCGGCGGTATGAAGGTGGCAACGCTGATGAATACACCGGCGGCAGACGGTCTGTTCCAGAAAGGAATCATTGAGAGCGGCGTTTATGCGGCAAAGGTTTACCAGAAAGAGGACGGGGACGGAACGGAGATCGTGAAAGCCCTGTTAAAAGAACTGAACCTGGACGAGTCCGAGGTAGAGAAGCTTGAGACGATTCCGTATTATGAGCTGTCAAATGCATACAATAAAGTCCAGGCGGAAGTTGCCGCAAAAGGCTGTTATATCGGACAGGGCCCGATGGAGAATGACTGGTTCCTCGGAAATCCGATCAAGTGCGGCTTTACCGATCACGCCAAAACGATTCCGGTGCTGGCGGGAACCAACATCGGCGAGTTCGATTTCGGTCCGGTTGTGCCGGGAAAACACGAGATGAACCGCGAAGAGCTTATTGCATTCCTGACGAGAAAATACGGTGATGCGACACCGGAGCTGATTTCTCTCTTTGAAAAAACATACCCGGACAAAACGATCGCTGATCTGTGGTCCGTGGACACGTTCTTCCGTCCGGCAACGATCGAGTTCATCCGTCAGAAATCGGAATTTGCAGAAGCGCCGACCTACTCCTATCAGTTCACCTACGAGTTCCCGATCGACGGCGGAAAAGCCGCATGGCACTGCGCAGAGATCCCGTTCGTGTTCCACAACATCGACCGTGTCGCCGTCTGCAACGTCCCAGGCGAAACCGACCGCCTGCAGGAGCGGATCTCCACCGCATGGATCAACTTCGCCCGCTACGGCAGCCCGGCAACTCCGTCTCTCCCGACCTGGCCGGCGTGCACCCCGGGCGATGAGGCAACCATGATCTTCGACAAGACCTGCGAAGTCCGCCACAACTTTGACCACGAACTGGTGAAGAAGCTGGTCGAAACCGACTACAATCCGATGACGCCGGTTGTGGAAAATGAGGAAGAGGACGCGTTCTTTATTCATTAATTTAATTTAGAAAAATAGCCAGAATGTGTTGCAGCAGTTTCAAACATTCTGGCATTTTTCAACTTCTGATAGATTGAACTTGCGGCAAGAATATCGTATGATAGAGACAGAAAGGGAAAGGCACAGGTGAAATATGGGAGTTTATCTGAATCCGGGAAATGTAAAATTTGCAAGAGCGGTTCAGTCCGAAATTTATGTGGATAAAACAGGACTGATCGAGTATACCAATCAGGTGATCAATACCGTGCAGAGATATGTCTGTGTCAGCCGTCCGCGGCGCTTTGGAAAGTCTATGACGGCGGATATGCTGACGGCTTATTATGGAAAAGAATGTGATTCCAGAGAACTCTTTTCTGGATTGAAAATTTCTCAAAATGCCGGGTTTGCACAGCACTTAAACCAATATCCTACGATTTTCCTGAATATGCAGGAATTTCTGAGTCGGAGCAAAGAGATCGGTCAGGTAATTGACCGGGTTCGAAGAATGCTGTTGCGGGAACTGAAAGCCTGTTATCCAGATGTAGACTATTTTGACGATACGGACCTGGTGGAATCTCTGCAGGATATTTATGCGGCAACAAAGCAGTCGTTTGTCATTATCATTGATGAGTGGGATTGTGTTTTCAGGGAATATCAGCAGGATAAAAAAGCGCAGGAACAGTATCTTGATTTTCTGAGGGACTTTCTGAAAGATAAGGTTTACGTGGCACTTGCCTATCTGACGGGAATTCTGCCGATTAAAAAATATGGAACCCATTCCGCCCTGAATATGTTTGATGAATTTACGATGCTGGATCCGGGTCCGCTCGCGGAATATGTAGGATTTACGGAGCAGGAAGTGGAGGAACTCTGCAGCCGGTATCAGATGGATCTGGCGGAAATTAAAAACTGGTATGACGGCTACTCTTTCCCGGGAGAAAGTTCTGTTTACAGTCCGCGTTCCGTTGTCAATGCCATGCGCTTCCGGAAAATCGGCAATTACTGGAATCAGACAGAAACATTTGAAGCGCTGCAGTGGTATATTGATCTGAATTTTGACGGACTGCGGGATGATGTACTGCAGATGATGGCAGGGAAAAAAATACCGGTGAATACAGGCAGTTTTACTAACGATATGACAACTTTCCGGACAGAGGACGATGTACTGACGCTGCTGATTCATCTTGGGTATCTCGGTTATGAAGAACAGAATAAATATGTGTTTATCCCGAATGCCGAGGTACAGTCAGAATATGCCAGCGCAGTAACGGTTTCCCAATGGGGAGATATTTCAAAGGCACTGAAAAACTCCGCGGATCTTCTGCAGGCTGTATGGGAAAAACAGGAAACACAGGTAGCAGAGGGAATCCGACTGGCACATTTTGAAACGTCACAGCTTCAGTACAATGATGAAAATGCGCTGAGCTATACGATCTCACTGGCGCTGTATGCGGCACGGAATTTTTACACGGTTTATCGTGAACTGCCGGGCGGAAAAGGTTTTGCGGATCTTGTTTTCGTGCCGAGAAAACGATATCAGGACAAACCGGCGCTGGTTGTAGAACTGAAATGGGATAAATCAGCGGAAGGTGCGCTTGCACAGATTAAAGACAAAGAATATTGCAGAAGTCTGGAAGAATATCAGGGAAATTTACTTCTGGTAGGAATCAATTATGATAAAAAGACAAAAGAGCATGTCTGCAGAATTGAGGAATATCGAAAGTAATAGAAGGGCAGAGCCGGAGAAAGATCATTTCACCGGCTCTGTTTTTCTGTATTTTCCGGCGTTTCCGGTAACGGTTTTGCGTGGTTAATGCTGTGAATTTCAAACGGGAAATGGTATAATAAAAACAGTATGCGCCGCTTTGGCAGGCCGTTTAGAAAGAGGATTAACTACATGTACACATATCTGATTGTAGATGATGAAATGATAGAGCGAAAGGGCATTCGGATGCTGCTTTCGCGGATGAATATCCGGGAGAAGATTCTGGAGGCCTCGAATGGAGAAGAGGCGCTGGAAGTGTTTGAAAAAGAGAAGATTGATGTGCTGCTGACCGATATCAATATGCCGTTTATGGACGGGATCGAGCTGCTTTCCCGGGTGCATGAGGCGTATCCGGAGACGGAAACGGTGATTTTCAGCGGGTACGATGAGTTTTCCTATGCGAAAAAGGCGATTTCCTACGGCGTTTCCGCTTACATCTTAAAGCCGGTCAACCCGGAGGAGTTTGAGAAGGTGATCGGCGAAATCACGGAAAAGCTTGCGGAGAGCGAGCGGGAAGAAAAACGGAAGGACGAGAGCATGGAATTCCTGCGGGAGCATCTGCTGTATCTGATGGTCAACGGCCAGAGCCGCAGTGCGATGCAGGAAAAAACGCAGATGCTTCTCGACATGAGTTTTGTCCGGGATTTCTGCCGCATGGTACTGCTGGAGTGTGCGGACAACTATTTTGAGCAGGTCAGCAGCGGACAGATTGAAAAGATGCAGAAAGATCTGCAGATGCCGTTTCATTACCTGAACCTGAACCCGCAGCAGTCCCTTCTGTTCTTCAGCGAGGAGCCGGACGGCGGATGGGAAGCGTTCGGACGAAAGCTGTATCAGTATATCCGTGAAATGTGGGATCAGGAGTGCTTTCTTGCCGTGTCGGGTGAGATCACGCCGGACTGTGAGCTCTATGATGCATTTGCTCAGACCGAGCAGCTCATGGAGCGTCGTTTCTATCACACAGGAAATCACGTGTTCCTTCCGTTCCAGGAGGAGCAGTCCGAGGTGCTGGTGCAGATTGATGCCGAAATCCTGATCCGCCAGATTCAGCAGGACATCCGCATGAAGGATATGGAGAGCCTGCGCGAGCACTTTGAACAGTTCTGCGAGAAGTATGAGCACCAGACAATTTTCTCGCAGATTTACATCAAATTCATGTTTTCCAATCTGCTGAAGGAGATTTATGACAATCTCGAGAAAAAGGATGAGCGGGAACTGGACCGAGAGATCGACGCTCTGTATCACAGCAGCAACATGGTCGGCGTGATTCAGGCAGTCCGCACCGGTATCGACCGTCTGGAAACCGTCTTCCGCGCGGACGGCGGTGTTGCAAAACGCAGAGAAGTCGAGCAGATCAAACAGTACATCCGCGAGAATTATTCTGACAGCGGCATGGGTGTCGATCAGCTGGCGCGCGAGGTCGGCATGACGCCGAATTACCTGAGCAGCATCTTCAAGAAAAACACGGGTGAAAACCTGAGCCGTTACTTAAAAGGCTTCCGCATGGAGCGTGCGCGGGAGATGCTCGAAAATACCAATGAGAAAATCAGCCTGATCTGTGAAAAATGCGGTTTCGTGAACGTGTCGTATTTCTGCCAGAGCTTCCGTGAATATTACGGCATCAGCCCGCAGAAATACCGGGATCAGGGGGGAACAGAATGAAAAAGATATTTTCCAATATGAAGGTACACCGCAAGCTGATCGTCGTCTACGTCTTCACCGGACTTCTGCCGATGTGTCTGATGTTTACGCTGTTTTACACGCAGATGCGCCGCGTTCTCGTCGAACGTGAGATCAAAAATATGCAGAGCACCTTCGACCAGGCGGTGGACGGCGTGAATACCGAGCTTGCGCTGCACCAGAGCATGTCGGACTATCTGGCGTTCAACCAGACGATCGTTCAGATTGTAAAAACGGAGAATAAAAACAGCTTTGCCGCTTACGAGCGCATGGTAAAAGAGTTCGATCCGATGATGGATTCCTTAAGCTATTTCTATCCGGAAATTCTGCAGTCCACGATCTACGTGCGCGATTTCGTTATCCCGCACGGCACGTATCTGCGCCCGGCGCAGGAGATCGAGAGCGAGGACTGGACCGCGCCGACCGACAACGATATCCACTGGTATGCAGATGATGAGCAGGGAACCGTCACACTGATCCGCTCGCTTCCGCTGCTGGACGACGGAGAGGGCGGTTTTCTGTATATTTCGATGGACTACAGCAAAATTTTCGATTCCATGAACCTTGCGGTCAATGAAGATTACGGCGTTTTTGTCTATAATTCCGATAAGGAAGTGCTGTATGAGAATCAGCAGATCACAAAAAATCCGAAGGAAAAAATGGAGTTTTCGGACTTTCAGAAGATTGGAAAAAGAGACAGCGCGAACTACATTCTGCTGGAAAAAGAGATTGAGCAGAACGGCTGGCATGCCGCGTGCTATCTGCCGAAAAAAGGCATCATCAGCCCGATGCAGCCGATTCTGCTGATGGTTCTTCTGATGTGGGCGGCCTGCGTTATCTTCTCGGCAGCTGTGATTATGAAATTCTCCGGAAATATGGCGCACCGTCTCGAAAAGCTGACGAAGACGATGACCGAGGTCGATGAAGGAAATCTGGAAGTGGAGCTGGTCTCCGCAGAGAAAGATGAGATCGGCGACCTGACACGCGGCTTTAACCAGATGCTGTCACGTATCCGCCAGCTCATCCAGGAGGTCTACGAGAGCCGCATCCGCCAGAAGCAGTACGAGATGACGGCGCTCCGCGCGCAGATCAACCCGCATTTCCTGTACAATTCGCTGTCACTGATCAACTGGAAAGCACTGGAAATCGGATCGGACGACATCAGCAAGGCGACACTGGCGCTCTCGCGGTATTATCGTACTTCACTGAATAAGGGCAAAAATACAATGTCCGTCCGCGAGGAGATCGACAACGTCCGCTCGTATCTACAGATCCAGGAAATGTTTCACGACTACAGTTTTGAGGTCAAAATGGATGTGGCGGAGGACATTCTCGATTACCGCACGCTGAACCTGATCCTGCAGCCGCTCGCCGAGAATGCGATTGCGCACGGAATTGACCGGAAACGCGGCGGGGAACCGGGTGTGATTTCGATCGCCGGACGGCGCGACGGCGGCTGTGTGGTACTCTCCGTGGCGGACAACGGTGTCGGTATGGAGCAGGAGAAAGCACAGACGATTCTGACGGAAAAGAGCAGCGGCTACGGTGTGCGGAACGTCAATTCCCGAATTCAGCTGGAATACGGCGAGGCGTACGGCCTCTCGATTGAGAGTGAGCCCGGAAAAGGAACGAAGGTGACGGTGCGGATTCCGGTTGTGGAAATGGAGGTGCAGGCATGATGCGAAGAAAACTGGCGGCAGGACTTGCCGTGCTGCTGGCAGCGGGAACGGTGCTCGGCGGATGTGCGGAAAACCGTGCGGCAGAGAGCAGCATTGCAGACTCTCAGGCAGAAAAGAAAACATCATCGGAAAGCGCCGGTCTTTCGGATGTGTCGGAGGAGGGCAGCAAAAGTGATGACGCGGCGCTCGCAGAAGCGAAAACCACGCCGTACGGCCGCTATCCCGAGACGATCACGTACACGCTGGCCAAAATGACAGCCGCGAACAATTCCAATCTCCCGGAGGGCGACACCTACGAGGACAACGCCTACACCCGCCTGATCCGCGAGGTCATCAACGTACAGAACGAGGATGTCTTTGAGAACAGCGGCGACACGTACACCGCGGGCATTTCCACGATGATTGCGACCGGAAAGAGCGCCGATATCATGATCGTAGACCAGAAAACGATGGATTCGATGCAGAAAAACGATCAGCTCGCCGATCTTACAGAGGTTTACGAAAACTGCGCAAGCGACCGCATCAAAGAGATTTATGAGAGCTACGGCAGCGATATTTTTCAGAGCTGTACGTTCGACGGAAAACTGATGGCATTCCCGGAGCCCAATATTTCCGACGGCCCGAACCTACTCTGGGTGCGGAAGGACTGGCTGGATGAGCTGGGACTTTCCGAGCCGGAAACGATTGACGATGTGAAGACGATTGCGCTTGCATTTGCGGATGCAAACCCATCCGGGGATGAAGCCGGAAATATCGGGCTTGCCTGCAGCACGAATCTGTACGGCGGCACGGGTGTCTCATCGGAATACGGCATGGATCTGATCTTTGCCTCCTGCGGCGGCTGGCCGGGAAGATGGCTGACGGAATCCGGCGGAGTGCCGGCATACGGATCAATTCAGCCGGGGGTGAAGAAAGCGCTTCAGATGCTGGCAGACTGGTACAGCCAGGGCGTGATCGATCCGGATTTCCTGATCCGGACTTCGGATGATATCGCCGATCTCATTGTCCAGGGCCGGTGCGGCGTCTTTTTCGCACCGTGGTGGGCACCGAACAATCCGCTCTGGCGCTGTCACGAGACGGACCCGGAGGCAGACTGGCAGCCGTATCTGATCGCAACCCGGGCAGACGGCAGTGTGCAGTATTGTAATGAAAAGCTGACCGGAAATTATGTGGTGGTGCGCAAAGGGTATGAATATCCGGAGATCGTTCCGAAGATCCTCTCGGTGATGTTTGACTACATGCGGTATTCCTACGATGACCCGGACGGTGAGTTCCAGAATTACTACACGGGAAATGTCGATCCGACCGCACGTCCGCTGGCGATGAACCTCGATTATAACAATGCGCTGACGATCTGCTACGAAAATCTGCAGGCGGCGCTGAACGGCGAAAAGTCGGAGGATGACCTCGAAATTCTGGAAAAATCGTATGAAAAAGCATGCCGCGCCTATCTGGAAAACCCGGAAACGGCGAGTGCGGAAGAGTGGAGCGCCTATCTGTCGCGAATTACGGCGTGTTCCCTTTTAAATGACGAGAACATCCAGCGGGTGGATACGCTTTATCCGAGCAGGACGAGGCGCACGGAGGAATACAGTTATACCTTAAAAGAACTGGAATCTGAGACGTTTCTGAAGATTGTCCGCGGCGAGGCGGATCTGTCTTCGTTTGATGATTTCGTCAGGGAGTGGAAAAACGAGGGCGGAACGGAAATTATTCAGGAAATGAAAAGTCTGAATCCGGTGGAAAAACAAAGATAGAGTTATGACGGAGAGTACGGATGAGAAAATGTACTCTCCGTTTTTTGTTGCCAATTTTGACTGCATTTCTAAGATTTTTTATCATAACGTAGAAATCCAACATGGATCATAGATTCTTGATATTTCAGGAAAATCCCCCGACTGCTATAATAAAATCAACAAGAACGAGAGATACTGAACAGCAGATGAGATATGACAGCAGACGTTCCAAAATGAAAAATCACTTAAAGGAGGATTTTCAATATGAAAAAGAAAGTAGTATCAATCATGATGACCGCAGCACTGGCAGCCGGCATGCTCGCAGGATGCGGAAGCAGCGACAGCAGTTCTTCGAATGCCGCTTCCGGAAACGATTCCAACAGCGCATCCAGCACATCTGAGGCAGGAAGCACAAGCGCATCTTCTTCCAACGCAGCAGCAGATGAGGAAGAAATCACCACAACCCTTACCGTTTGGTCCCCATCTGAGGATCAGGCAAGCGACAGCGGTGAGTGGCTGCAGACCATGTGCAATCAGTTCGCAGAAGAGCATCCGAACTGGCACATCACCTTCGATTACGGCGTGTGCGCAGAGAGCGATGCAAAAGACACCGTAACACAGGACGTTGAAGGCGCAGCTGACGTTTACATGTTCGCAAACGACAACCTGACTTCCCTGATCGCTGCAAACGGAATCGCTAAACTCGGCGGTCAGACAGCAGAAGACGTAAAGAGCACCAACTCTCAGGCAATCGTGGATTCCGTATCCGTTGACGGCGACATCTACGGCGTACCGTTCACCACCAACACCTGGTTTATGTACTATGACAAATCCGCTTTCACAGAGGATGAAGTGAAAAACCTTGACACCATGATCGCAAAAGACAAAGTTTCCTTCCCGATCACCAACTCCTGGTACATTGCTTCCTTCTATGTAGCAAACGGCTGTACCCTGTTCGGTGAGGACGGAACAGACGAAGAGGCAGGCATCGACTTCGAAGGCGACAAAGCAAAAGAAGTTACTGATTACCTGGTTGACCTCGTAAGCAATCCGAACTTTGTATCTGATGCAGATGGTTCCGGACTTTCCGGTCTGCGTGACGGTTCTGTAAAAGCTCTGTTCTCCGGTTCCTGGGATGCATCCGCAGTCAAAGAAGCACTCGGCGACAACTACGGTGTTGCACAGCTTCCGACCATCACCATCAACGGCGAAGAGAAACAGATGAAATCCTTCTCCGGTTCCAAAGCAATCGGTGTAAACCCGAGCTGCGAATATCCGCAGGTTGCTGTTGCTCTTGCAAGATACCTCGGCAGCGCAGAGGCTCAGCAGGCACACTATGATTTAAGAAACGTAGTACCGTGCAACGAAGAGCTGGTTGCAAAGATCACAGACGATCCGCTGGTAACTGCACAGAACGATACTTTCAACAATACTTCTATCATCCAGCCGTTCGTTAAGAACATGAGCAACTACTGGACTCCGGCAGAGAACTTTGGTAAATCTCTGGTAAACGGTGAAGTTACCCATGACAACGCTGCAGAAATGACAGAGAAACTCAACACCAGCATGAATACTTCTGCTGTAGAGTAATCAGGTACTTCAAGTTAATAGGAACGAGAAACCGCAGGCATTGTCAGATTACAACGATTGACAATGCCTGTCTTTCGGAAAGGATACATTATGGCATCATTGAAAAAGCGCGCCAAAGAGTTTGAAACTCCCTATCCAGTGACGAAGGCCATCACAAATGGTGATATCATCACAAAGCTCTCCATGCTGGTCATGGGACTTGGAAATCTGGCTCACAAGCAGATTGTAAAGGGAATTTTATTCCTGGCAGTCGAAATCGCCTACGTTGTTTTTATGATTCAGGGCGGTATCAATAATATCTATCATCTCATTACCCTGGGCGGCCGCGCACAGGAAGAGGTGTGGAACGAGGCCAAGGGTATTTACGAATACACCGGCGGCGATATGTCGATTCTGTTTCTGCTCTACGGAGTGGCAACGATTTTTATCACGATTCTGTTTTTCATCATCTGGCGTGTCAATATGAAGAGCGCTTACGAGGTGGAGTGCCGTGCGAAAGAGGGCAAACACATCAACACGATCAAAGAGGATCTGGCTGCTCTGGTTGACAAGAGACTGCACTGGACTCTGCTGACACTCCCGATTCTCGGTATTGTGATTTTCACGATTCTGCCTCTGGTCTTCATGATCTGTATGGCGTTTACGAGTTACAGCAAGGTCGGCGATCATCTGACGATTTTCCACTGGGTCGGACTGAAGAATTTCGGTACGGTGCTCGGCATGGGCAACTCGATCGGCAAGACGTTCTGGTCGGTTCTGGGATGGACGATCATCTGGGCAATCCTTGCTACGTTCCTGAACTACATTCTTGGTATGATTCTTGCGATTGTCATCAACCGCAAAACGACCCGCATCAAGGGCTTCTGGAGATTCTGCTTTATGCTTTCTGCAGCGATCCCGCAGTTCGTTTCTCTGCTTCTGATGCGTACGCTTCTGAAGGATAATGGTCTGATCAACAACCTTCTGATCCAGGCCGGCCTGATCACGAGCCCGCTTCCGTTCCTGACGAATGCGACCTGGGCGAGAGCGACGGTTGTTATTATCAACCTCTGGGTTGGTATTCCGTTTACGATGATGCAGGTTACGGGTATTCTGCAGAACATCCCGGGTGAGCTTTACGAGGCAGCCCGTGTGGACGGTGCAGGCCCTGTGACGATTTTCTTTAAGATTACGCTACCGTACATGCTGTTTGTCACGACTCCGTATCTGATTACGACGTTTACGGGTAATATCAACAACTTCAACGTGATCTACCTGCTGACAGCAGGTGCGCCGGTTCCGGTCGGAGCGACTGCCGGAAAGACGGACCTTCTGGTTACGTGGCTGTACAAGCTGACGGTTGATCTGCAGTATTACAACGTTGGTGCGGTTGTCGGTATTCTGACCTTTGTCATTCTGGCTGTGGTTTCTCTGATCACGTACCGGAATACTGGTTCTTATAAGAACGAGGAGGGATTCCAATAATGAACAACAAAGAGAAAAAGATGCGTTCGATGAAGGCGCGCGGAATGGTTTCGGATGTGATTGTGCATGTGGTTCTGGCGCTGCTGGCGATTGTATGGGTGATTCCGGTTCTGTGGATTGTGCTGCTTAGTTTCAGCACGCAGAAGGGATCTTATGTTACGAGTTTTTTCCCGAAGGGGTATACGCTTCATAATTATGTGAGACTGTTTACGGATACGCAGATCTTAGACTTCCCGCAGATGTTTAAGAATACGTTTATTATTGCGGTGTTCAGCTGTATTATTTCTACGGTGTTTGTGCTTTCGGTTTCTTATTGTATGTCGAGAATGCGGTTTAAGATCCGTAAGACGTATATGAATATCGCGATGATTCTGGGATTGTTCCCGGCGTTTATGTCGATGGTGGCTGTGTATTATATCTTGAAGGCGGTTGGTCTTTCGGAAGGATCGATGATCCGGGTGGCGCTGATTCTGGTGTACTCGGGGGGATCTGGTGCGGGATTCCTGCTGGCGAAGGGATTTTTTGATACGGTGCCGAAGGCGCTGGATGAGGCGGCTTATCTGGATGGAGCGACGAGATTCCAGGTGTTTACGAAGGTGACGATTCCGCTGAGTAAGCCGATTATTGTGTATACGGTCTTGAGTGCATTCCTGGGACCGTGGCTGGACTTTATTTTTGCGAAGGTTATCTGCCGTGCGAATGCGAAATATTATACTGTTGCACTGGGACTTTGGAAGATGCTGGAGAAGGAGTATATCGACAGCTGGTATACTTGCTTCGCGGCGGGAGCGGTTTGCATTTCGGTGCCGATTGCGATTTTGTTTGTTGTGATGCAGCGGTATTATACGGATGGGCTTTCAGGAGCCGTCAAAGGATGATGTGTGGAGCAGCCGATGAGGGTCGGCTGCTCTATTTGTATATGTGGGGGACAGACGGGCCCGTGACACCTGCCGCGCAGACGGGCGCGTGGGATCGGCGGGCGGATGATGACGTGGGGGCGATGATGTGTGTGGGAACCGAGGCTATTCGACAGGAAATCCTGATGATTTCCCGTCTCAGAGCCTCTTGACTCCCGGCCTTGATGGCCGTCCGTCATCCCCCACGCATCATCGTCCCCGCGTGCATCATCCGCATGCCGCCGATCCCAATGCGCCCGCCTGCGCGGCAGGTGTCACGGGCCCGCCTGTCCCTATTTTGGGCGCTCCGCTTTTGGGGGGGGGGGGGGGGGGGAGTCTGGATTCGCCCGGAGGGCGAATCGACGTGAGTTTGTTGTGAAGAAATGTAGAGGTTTGGAGATAGAATGGACGAGACTGGAGGTTTTTAGGGATGAAAATGGATAGGATTAGGCTGAATGCTTCGGAGTGGATGGATTTTCGGAGTGGGGAGAAGAAGTGTTTTTTGTTGACGAATGGGCTGGGGGGTTATTGTTCGCTGACGGTGATGGGGAATGCGGCGAGGAATGATCAGGCGCTGCTGATGGGAGCCCTGAAGGCACCTACGGTGCGGGAGCATCTGATTTCGAATGTATGGGAGTCTGTGGAAGTGGATGGTGTGGAAACAAATCTGTTTTCACAGGAGTTTGTGAACCGGACGCAGAATGTAGAAGGGTTCCGTTTTCTGGAAGGGTTTGAGATGGGGGCTCTGCCGGTCTGGTTTTATCGGGTGAATGGAGTTGAAGTTGAAAAGACGATTGGAATGGTTCAGGGCGAGAATACAGTTCTGGTCCGGTATCGGGTGAGAAGCGGGAAGAAAGGAGTCTTTTCGGTTCGGCCGGTGATGCGGTTTGCGGCGAAAGGGGAGCAGATGAAGGCTGGTCAGGTGTTTGCGGTGGATCGGAAGTGTATTGCAAGCAATGGCGTGATTCTTTATTATGGAACGAACGGGGAACTTCAGACGGAAAAGGAAAAAGTCTGGAAGGATCTGTTTTTTGAGCAGGATGCGCGGGACGGAAGAGACGGTATTGGAAGCGTTGCGGCGAATCACCGGATTCGGTTTGAGATGAAGGGAGACGGTAAAGAGCAGGTCTTTTTTGTTGTGTACAGTCTTGCGAGTGATGTGGATAAATGGGATGAAGAAAGTATCGCTCTGTGGATAGAAGCGGAAGAGAAGCGTCAGGAAGCGATTGCCGAGAAGTCGGGGATTTCAGATCCGGCGGGGCAGAGGCTGGCGGTGAGTGCGCGGCAGTATATTACCGAGCGGGAGTCGACAGGCGGCAAGAGCATTATGGCTGGATTCCCTTATTTTGCAGACTGGGGCCGGGATACGATGATTTCGCTGCCGGGGTGCACGCTGGCAGTTGGAGAGCCGGAGGACTGCAAGAGCATTTTACGGACATTTATGGCATATACAGAAAAAGGACTGATGCCGAATCTCTTCCCGGAGGGGGACGCGGAGCCGATGTACAATACAGTAGATGCGGCGCTGCTGTTCCTCGATGTGGTGTATGCATATTATCTGCAGACAGGAGATCTTGCGTTTGTGCGCGAAGCGTTTCCGGTGATGGAGGATATTGTGTCCTGGTATCAGAAGGGAACGGACTTCCACATTAAGATGGACCGCGACGGGCTGATTATGGCCGGAGACGGTCTCGAGCAGGTGACGTGGATGGATGTGCGGATTGACCAAGAACTGCCGACGCCGCGTCACGGAAAACCGGTGGAGATTAATGCATACTGGTACAATGGTCTGAAAATCTTAGAAGAGCTGGCGCCGTTTGTCGGAAAAGACGGATCAGCGTATGGAAAGCTTGCGGAGCAGGTGAAGAAGAGTTTCTTAGAGAAGTTCTGGATGGAAGAGGAAGGCTATCTGAAGGATGTGCTGAACGGCACGTATGAGGAAAAACAGTTCCGGTGCAATCAGGTGTTTGTGCTGGCGCTGCCATTCCAGATGGTGAGTCAGAAGCAGGGACAGCGGATTCTGCAGGCCGTGAAGGAGAAACTGTACACAACGGCAGGCCTGCGGTCGCTTTCGATGGATGATCCGGCGTTTCATCCGTGGATCGGCGGAAGCCAGCCGGAGCGTGACCGGGCGTATCATCAGGGTACGGTCTGGGGATTTCCGCTGGGTGCGTATTTCCGTGCCGTGCTGAAATACTTCCCGAAAGAGGGAAAACAGGAAGTGCGCCGCGGACTGGACCGTCTCGAGAGCTGGATGCAGGAGGGATGCCTGTTCCATCTGGCGGAGATTTACGACGGTGCGGCTCCGGTGATGTCGAAAGGCTGCTATGCGCAGGCGTGGAGCGTCGGAGAGATTCTGCGTGTTTACAGAGAGATGGAGGGAAAGAAGATGAATCCAGTGGTGAAAAGAACACCGGCGGAGTGGAAAAGCTTCTTCGAATCGGAAGAGTTTGTGGAAAACTACACGTACGACGGGGATGATCTCGGCGTTTCGGTGAAAAAGAGCGAGGAGTTTGACGGGACGGTTTCGAAAGCATCAAAAAAAGACGATGGTTTCGTAACGGAGTGGAAACTCTGGGCGCCGACGGCAATGGAGGTTTCGCTGGAACTGTATTCCTGCGGCAGCAGCCGGGAGAAAGGGGACAGAAAGCTGGCTTCGCTTGCGATGACGCGCGGGGAAAAAGGTGTCTGGATGTGTGCGGTACAGGGGGCATGGTATGGAACGTATTATACGTATCACATCCTGCATTCCGACGGCATTTTTGACACGGTCGATCCGTATGGTGTAGCTTCCGGTATTGATTCGGAGCGGAGCATGGTGGTGGATCTTGCGGCAACCGATCCGGCTGGCTGGGAGCAGGACAAAAAGCCGGAAATCCGGCCGGAGGACCGCTGTGTGTATGAGCTTCATGTGAAGGACTTTTCGAGCGATCCGCACTCCGGTGTTTCGGATGCGCACCGCGGAAAGTTTCTGGCGTTTACGGAAGAGGGCACGACGTTAGATGGCGACGGCATTCAAGCGACCGGGCTGGACTATCTGAAATCGCTTGGTATTTCGCATGTGCATCTTCTCCCTGTCTTCGATTTCGGCAGTGTGCCGGAGGACGACGCAGAGGCATTTAACTGGGGCTATGACCCGGTGCAGTACAATGTGCCGGAGGGCTCCTATTCGACCGATCCATTCCACGGCGAGGTGCGCATCCGCGAGATGAAAGAGATGGTGCAGGCACTGCACAAAGCCGGCATCGGCGTGATTATGGATGTAGTTTACAACCACACCTACAATCTCGAATCGCCGCTGCAGAAAACAGTTCCTTACTATTATTACCGTGAGTGGGCGGACGGCAGTATTTCGAACGGTTCCGACTGCGGAAATGAGACAGCGAGTGAGCGCGAAATGTTCCGCCGCTTTATGGTGCGCTCGGTCTGCTACTGGGCGAAGGAGTATCATATCGACGGCTTCCGTTTCGACCTGATGGCACTGCATGACACCGAGACGATGAATGCGGTCCGCACGGCGTTGAACAAACTGCCGCGCGGCGAGGAGATTCTGGTTTACGGCGAGCCGTGGAAAGCAGCGGCAAGCGCGATGCAGGAGGGATATTTCCCGTCGGATAAACAGAACATCGGAAAGCTGATCGACGGCATTTCTATGTTCTGCGATGATACGAGAGATTCCATCAAGGGAAGCGTTTTCATCGCTGCAGAGGGCGGTTATGTCAACGGAAAAGAACGTCTCTCCGCAGGCGTGCTCTCCGCGACGGACGGCTGGATGGACGGAAAAGGCGCTTACGAGCCGCGCAATGCGAGCCAGCTCATCCCGTATGTGTCGGCGCATGACAACTATACGCTGTGGGACAAATTAAAGCTGTCCGACCCGAAACGAAAAGAAAATGCCGAGCCGGATTTTGATGAGATGGACGAGCGGACACTTTCGATGAACCGCCTTGCCGCCGGCATTGTGATGACCTGCAAGGGAATGCCGTTCTTCCAGGCCGGCGAGGAATTTGCGCGCACGAAGCACGGCGAGGGAAACAGCTTCAAGTCGCCGTGGCAGCTCAACAAACTCGACTGGACACGCGCCTGGGAGGAGGAAGAACTGGTAGAATATTACCGCGGACTTCTCACATTACGCCGAAAATTCCAGGCATACGGAACGTGTGAGCCGGACTGCAGAAAAACATTCTTCCGTGAAAACCAGATCGCAGGCTACGAACTGGAATACCCGGACGGCCGCGCAGTCTGCGTCTTCTATAACCCATGGGAAAAAGAAGCCGAACAGCAGCTCCCGGAGGGAAGCTGGAAACTTCTCTGCGACGGAAAACGCTGCGCAGAGGACGGTGCCGAAATGAAGGAGAGCATGATGCTCCCGGCGAAGTCAATGGTTCTGCTGGAACGAGAGTAAAGATAAAAAATGCACTGTGGAATTGTTTGATTAATCACATTCCACAGTGCATTTTTGTTTTCTAAGAGTTTCGCTGATTATTCATCAACAACTTCCAGTACATCCATCGGACAGGCTTTCGCGCAGATACCGCAGGCGATACATTTCGAAGCCGGATTTCCTTCGGTCTTTACAATCAGCCCAAACGGACAGGCCTTCGCACAGGCTCCGCATCCTGTACATTTTTTCTTGTTGATCATGTAAACGCCCTTCGGATTCTGCGTAATCGCACCCTCCGGACAGGCCTGGGCACATTTACCGCACTGCGGACAGGCGATCGGACGGACTGCCTTTTTCTCTACAATCTGCAGACATGCCTTATCCGGATCGAATACCTTATAAAATGCCTCAGAACATGCTCCCACACAGGCAAGACATGCCATACAGGTGCTGCCTTTTTTTACTTTCAGTTTTTTCATTTGATTTATCCTCCGCTTAAAGATAGTATTTCCCTTATTTTACCATTTTTGATAATTTTTCTCAATGGCATTTCTGGATTTTGCGAAGAAAGGTAAAGAACGTGGTGAAAAGAGCAGAAGAATAGAGGCATTTTTATTATTTCTTTTATGCCTATTGACATTTTTTCAATTATCTTTTAAAATCTTATTTAAGAAACGAAGTTTACTACCGTGTAACATTATTGTTCAGACGGGCTGCTCGTTTCTTTTTTTTGTTCTTATAAAGTCATATAAATAAAGTTTTCCATCTTTATCGCGTCTTACCAGCATCCTTGCCGTATAAATATTATATTTTATAAATTCCCCTTCAGTATCATAAGATGGAATCCCAAAACGTGTATCGTATCGATACCATCCAAACATTGCCTTTGACTTATGCTTTTGATTGAAATCCTCAGTTGCAGATTTATTCGTTGCAATATTTATCATTTTTCCGATTGCTGATACCATATTAGCTTTTGCTTTTTCATTTGCACCGTTTAATTTTAGTTTATCTTTTGAATGACAAAATTCATCTGGAAAGTCTGCACCTATATATACTTTTTCTGATGTTTCTAAAATCTCATAATATTTGCCAATATATTCTTTCAGATAATCTTCAACCACTTCCCAATCGATTGTCCTTCTGGTTTTAAATCTGATAT
>CAVBNJ010000002.1:0-32141 GCA_963596755.1 bacterium | reverse complement strand
TTTACCCCGTAATTTGTTTCCTAAGTACCCCATTTCTTTTTCTTCTCCTCTCTTTCTCTTGTCCCAATGATTCTATTTTACTTTGTTTTTACAGAGCGGTCAATATCACGGCACAGAAAAACAGCCCGCTTTTCCGCCAGGTTTTCTCTGGTGCAAAAAGCGGGCTGCTGTTGTTTTTTTCTTCTCAATCCTGTTGAGAAATTTACACTTCTTCCAAATTTAAATATCTGCTTTCTTCCTCCGAAATTTTCACATACAGCGCCTTCAGATTTTCCTGCAGCCGCTTTACTTTTGTTGTGCTGGCCAGTGCATAGACATTGATTCCCTGTGTAAACATCCATCCGACGGCAAGTTCTGCTACGCTGCTGCCCTTTTTCTCTGCCAGTTTCTCACACCGTGCCAGCCGTTCGAAATTTTCGCGGCATACATAGCCTTTTACACAGAACGGATCCAGGAGTTCTGCCGCCTGGTCTTCCTGGCTGCTCTGGATTCTGCCTGTCATCAGACCGCGCGCCAGGCTGGAGTAGGCCAGCACCGGCATCTGATTCTGGCGGTACCATTCTCTTGCAGGTGCATTCTCTTTTCCGGTCAGTGTGACGCAGTTGCCTCCCCAGGGATCCCGGATCTGTTCTGCCAGGCCAAAATTCGGGCTGGAAACGGAAAAGCCTTTTTTCTGATGGGCGCTGGCATATGCATTCGCTTCCTCGATTCGTTCTGTTGTCCAGTTGGATACTCCGAATATCTTGATTTTTCCTGCTTCCTGTGCTTCATTCAGCGTGTCAATGAATTCACTGACCGGCGTGTTCGGGTCATCTCTGTGCAGTAAATAGATATCAATATAATCTGTCTGTAATGCCTGTAAGCTTTCTTCCAGCTCTTTCTCTATTACTTCACGGTTTACGCAGACGGATCCATCCGCTGCACAGTTTCCGCACTTGCTCAATATCACGACGCGTTCCCGGTTATTCCGGTCTTTGATCCACTGTCCCAGGGAATTTTCTGCCGCGCCGTATCCTCTGGCTGTATCAAACGCGTTGATTCCATACGTCATCGCCGCATCCAGCAGGTGATGTACCTTCTCCCCTTTCAGCATCGGCGAAACGGCTGTTCCAAAGAACATCTTTGATACCGGCTTATCAATCCCTTCGATCCATCCGTATTTTGTCTGGAATGGTTCTCCTTTCAGGCATCCTGCAAGATAATCCACATAAATTTTTACCATATCAATGTGTTCTTCCCCGTGGATTTCCTGCGGCGCGGCATATTCCACGGCAAGCGCCCCTTCATATCCGTCCCTCTGCAGCCGGTGGATCAGCTCTTTGATGGGAATCTCGCCGCTTCCGGATGGAACACAGCGAATCATGTTTCCATCCACGCAGCACTCTCCGGATGCAAACGCTCCTATTACAACATCTTTTACGTGTACGCGCATGATATATTTTTTCAGTTTTTCATAAATTTCCAGTTCATCACTGCATGCATCTGCGACCTTGAAATTTCCGGTATCAAAAATCAGCCCAAGCCCCGGCACATGTTCCAGCAGATATGCACAGTCTTCTGCCGAAGCCAGCGGCTTTCTGTCGTGCGGTGTATTTTCAAATCCCACTGGGATTCCATACGCTTTCGCTTTCTCAACGATCACCTGATATCCGCATACCGCTTTTTCCATCATCTGTTCCCGGGTCATCTGGTTTAATATGCATTTTTCCTTCTCATCATATCCTCCCGGAATGACCATCAGCATTTCCGCACCGAGCTCTTTCGCAAACTGCAGCACCTGTTCTGTCCGTTCCTGCAGCGCTTCCGCGGATGCTTCATAAAACGGAAGGCAGGAAATCAGGCATCCGCATTTCACCTGATATTTGTCCAACGCGGCTTTCAGTTCCGCTTCCCCAAATACCTTAAATTCCAGATCCATCATGTCCATCCTGGACAGACCATTTTCCTTCGCTGTACGGACAACTGTGTCTGCATCGATTTTTCCGTTCCTGCCGTCATCCATCAGTGAAAAACTCATGAGTGTTAAATTTGATTTTCCAAGCATATAGCTACCTTCTCCTTCTTGTAAAAACAGCGGTGCAGAAAACTATATTTTCAGCTTCCAGCCCCGCCGCTTTTCCATCAATATTCAACAAATTCAGCCGGTGTCATAATCATCGGATTTTCCAGACCGGATTCCAGAAAGTCCTTATCTCCAGTAAGCAGGACATCCGCCTTGGCCTCAATTGCCGCCCGCAAAATCGGGCGATCTTTTACATCACGAATTTTTGTCTCTGAAATATTTTCGTCCGTTGGAATTGGCACAAGTTCTAATGTCATAAGTGCAATAGAAAGAAACTTATCCAGCGCTGCAATGCGATTTGGAAATTTCTTATTAAAAATCCGCTTCATTTCGTCCACGTTCTGTTCGCAAATCAATCCATGATTTGGATAGGATGCTGCTTTTACATACGCCTGGAACGGAGTACCGTTTTTGCTAAGCGCCGCAGAAATCAGGACGTTAGTATCTATCAGTACTCTCATGCATTTTCATCCTCACTTCTCAATTCGTTTACAAGTGCCATCACGTCATCATCAGATGTTAAACCAGCACGCTCTGCTTCTCCGGCCATTTCTTTTTGCAGTATCTGCATAGCATAAACAGCAGAATTAACAATACGAACCGTGTTTCCTTCAACAATGAATGTTATACGATCGCCACTTGATACTCCAAGAACTTCCCGAACATCTTTGGGAATTGTGACCTGTCCTTTTGCCATAACTTTTGCATTATCCACAAACATATTTGCTAACATAATCGTACACCTCCTTGCAAAGCATAAAAGTAGGGATTTCCCTACTTTTATTATATTTAGAAAACGCTTAGAAATCAATGTAAAATGTTGAAAATTTTTAAATTATCTCATCATCCTAGCGATTTCCAGACGCTTTTTTCTAAAAGTTCTCCACCATCTTCGCCCCTTCCTCTTCGCCAAGTTCTGTCACTTTTCCATCCATCACACGGTAGACTCTCTGGCAGAGGCCGAGGACGCTCGGGCGGTGGGTGGTGACGATGCAGGTTTTGTTGGGGCGCTGGCGGATGATGTTTCGGAGGACGGTTCGTTCGGTGGTGACGTCGAGGGCGGAGGTTGCCTCGTCGAGAAGCAGGATCGGGGCGTCGCGGAGGACGGCGCGGGCGATGGCAAGGCGCTGGGACTGGCCTTCGGAGAAGCCGCGGCCGCGTTCGCCGACGCGGCTGTTGATCGTGTCGGGCAGATGCTGAACGAAATCCCAGGCGCAGGAAATTTTCAGGGCTTCGATGATCTCCTCGTCTGTGGCATCCTCTTTTACCATGCGCATATTTTCGGCAATTGTTCCGGAAAGGATGGTATTTCCCTGCGGGACGTAGGCAAAGAGGTGACGGGTTTCAGCGTTCATGGAGATTGTTTTTCCGTTTGAGGCCATCATCACCGTCTCGCCCGCCTGCGGATGGATGAGGCCGAGGATCAGGCGGATCATGGTTGTTTTTCCCTCACCGGACGGGCCGACCAGCGCTACGATTTCGCCGGGGGCAGCCCGGAAGTCGGAGCCGGTGATCACACGATTTTCCTCTATATAAGAAAACTCCACGCCGCGCATCTGCACCTGAAATCCGTCTTTCGCGAGCGGGTCGAGTTCGGCGCTCTCGGGGATGTGGACTTCTTTCGGCAGTTCCACGAGTTCGCGGATGCGGTGCGCGGAGACGGAACTGTTGAGGAAGGACGGGATAATCGAGATCACGTTACTGAATGCGCCGGAGAGATTGCTCCGCTGCTGCAGGAACAGGGTCATCGTTCCATATGTAATATCGTGCGTCCACAGGCGGAACAGGCAGTAGCCGAAGGCGATGAACTCCACGGTGCTTCCGAGAATCGACAGTACAATATTCGTCTTAATCGTAAACAGATTGTATTTCAGACTGATGTCTTTGAAAAGTCCCTGCCACCAGCGCATCTTTCTGCTATAATATGGGGCGATGCCGAAGGATTTGATGGTATCGAAATTGTAGAATGCTTCCACTTCAAAGCCCATCAGTTTGCTGCTCATCTCGCGCACTTCTTTGCTGTATTCCCGCTGGCGGCGGATCATGAAGCGGGACATCAGAAGAACGAATGGAGCGCTTAGGAATGCAATCAGCGCCATCATCCAGTCATAATGAAGAATCACGAAAAATGTGGCGATGAAATTGTAGACGGCGATGATGATTGTCGGGAGCCAGCTGATCGCATTGCCGCTGACGGTGCCGATGTCGCCGTTGAAGCGGTTGAGCACGTCGCCGTTCGAATATTTGCTGATTTCGAGCCAGTCGGCATCCACGATCTTGTCGAAAATGTCTGCCTGGATGTCGTTGTTGATGGCGATGCCAAGCTTGGTCGAAATGCGGTTGATGATGCTTCCGAAGCCGAGGCTGAACACGGTGCTTCCGATCATGATGGTAAGCAGCAGCGGCAGTTTCTGCATCTGGTAGCCGGTGATGATGTCGATCAGATATTTTCCGGCGACGCTGCTGACGAGACCGAGGGAAGTGCTTAAGATGCCGAGAATGGTGTAGAAAATGATGGCTCCTTTGTAGCGCGCGCTGTAGCTGAAGATCCATTTCCAGTCATCGATGATCTCGGAAAACGTGCCGTTTTTCCAGCGCTCCGCCAGGATGCGGAGGGATTCGAAAGGGGCATCTTTCTTTTTTTCATTTTCTTCTTCCTGCATGCGCGTCTCCTCTCTTTGCCTCTTCGGCCGTGCGGATCATATCGTATTGTTTCAGCAGTGCAATGCGTTCCGTGCCGACTTCAATGCTGGATTTTTTCTCGTCTCTGTTTTTCTGTTCCAATATCCATTTGAAAATCCGCTGTACGTACGCCGCCGGCAGCAGGAACGGGTGCATGGCTGCATAGGGGTAACTGTTTTTTATATAAGAAGTTTCGGGAAACAGTGACTTCCAGATTCCGCCCGCCGCATGCTCTTCTGCTCCGGTTCCGGCCGCATACAGCGTGATGTTTGCACTGTGGATACGCCCTGTGCTCGACTTTCCAAATGAACCGGCATCGAGGATGTCTGCCAGAAGTGCTTCGGAGTCCGGGCGGATCTTCTTCCTGCAGCGGACTGCTCCGCTTGTTTCATAAGAAAATCCCAGATAACGTTCTCCGATATCCAGCAGATTGATGCAGAAGCATGTCATGTGATACTGTTCGCACAGTTTCCAGAAGGTTTTCCAGTTGATTCTGCTTCCATATGCACGAATCATCTGCACCATATCGCAGACCTGGCGGATGCCGACGCCGCCGTGGAGGAAATGTTTGAAACTGTGGCAGAGGAGGTAGAAAAGATGGTGGGTCTCTTCTAATGTAAAGATGGTCTGACCCTGCACTCTGATCTGGGACGGATGCTCGAAAATGTTGGAAAATGCATGGTTCAAATGACCGTATGCGGAGGAATCTTTTGAGAACAGGCTTGTGTGAATTTCGTAAAAAGCGCCGGTTTTCGGATGAATATACCCCATCTCTTCCGGGACTGTACTGTTTTTCGGCTGCTGCGGCTTTTTCGGCAGATCTTTGGTCTGACGTTTCACCTCTTCCGTATCACCCTGCGCCGCATATTCTTTATCCCGCACGAAACCTTTCTGCAGAAAATAAGCATCCACTGCCGCAAAATCTTTCGCCGAAATCAGCAGATCCTCATCCCCGGACGGGCGCAGATCCGGTTTCGGATAGAGCGTTCTGCACACGATTCCTTTCATCACCAGCGGCTGCACTCCCATCTTTTCCAGTTCTTTTTCATCCGCAAGAAACATAGCAGTCCGCGAAACCTGCTGCATCACGCTCTGCATCGCCTGCGTTTTTACCTGCCCGCGGAATTCCGCCGGGAGCTGTAAAAATGCAGGTGTTTTTCCTACTGCATCATAGACTGCCGCCAACAGAGAATGCTGAGAAGCCAGTACAAACAGATGATTCCATTGTTTTTCTGTCAGCCCCTCGATTTCTGTCGGAGCTTCTTTCTCTTCTGTCAAAAACGCTCGAATCACCGCAAGGAATGCGGTTTCTGTTTCTGTGATCATGATTCTTTTCCTTTCGTTTTTCCACAAAGGAGTCTTTCTGCACACATCCTTTTCCATGTCAAAGCGGATATTCGCAATCCGCTTCGCTACTTGCTCATAACCGAGTAGCTGCTTCGCAGCTTATCAGGAGTGGCTTGTACCACTCCTGATACAAGCAAGTCCCCACCCACTGCTTATTGCTTCCCGCAATTGAAGCAGGGGACTTCCTTGCCTCGGTTAAACTGCTTCTTTTTGCTTTTTATCCACAGGGAAAAATCGGGCATATCCATGTATCAAAATCGGGCGAAGCGGAATCAGACGAATCCAGACCCGTGCAAAGAACTCCCACCAGAAGTTTCCCGGCACAAGCAGTTTTCCTTTTCGTTCTACCTTTGTCACCCGCGCAAAAATCTGCTTCCGGTGTACGTTGTGCTCAATCTCAGTCTGCCCGTCCCCAATGATGTCGTAACCCTCTGCACGAACGCAGCAGATCCGATGCACGACAAACTGTCCGCCAGGCCGCTCGTAAAATACGATATCTCCTTTTTTCAACGCTCCTTCCGGCGCACGGAAGAAAATGCTGTCGCGCGCATGAATCAGAAACGGCGCCATGCTGCTCCCGGAAATCACCATCCGCACTTCTTTTCCCTGCTCCACGAGCTCTTTCAGCATTCCGACATATGCGCGGGTATCTACCATTTTCATGCATCGTTCTCCATTTCCTGCGCGAGTGTCTTCACCGCATCTTCCGAAATATCACACGCCAGATGGTATACCGGCACGTTTCCGATGAGCCGCTCGAGAAGATCAAGATTCTTTACCAACCCCTCCCGGTCCCAGCGGTTCATGGTAATCTGTCCGTACAGACCCGTGAATGCTTCCGCCGGCCGCATGCGCCATGCCTGGTTCACGTCTGCCTGGCTCAGCATCACAATGCATCCGACCGGCAGTGTTTTGTTTTCGCAGACTCCCGATGTGCCGCAGACCGGCCAGCCGTTTGCCGTCCATGCTGTACCATCATATTCCAGCAATGCCTTATCGCCGTTCACTGTGCGGCTTCCCCGGTACTGCTCCCAGAGTCCCGCCTGCGTGGTTTTGCCCGTTCCCGATGGTGCAGAAAAGAGCATTGCTTGGCCCTGATACTCCGTGTATGCACAATGCAGAATCAGACAGGGACAGTTCGCCAGACGGCGCTCCAATGCAAGAAGGGAAAGAAAAACGACCTCATATGTTTCAATTCCCTCCAGATACCACCTGCCCACAAAAACCTCCGCACGATTCTGCCCGATCTCGCAGTACAGTGCATACGGGCGCTCCTCTCCTTTCACTCCGATCAGACGGCTTTCCAATCCTCCTTCTGTATGAAATACCTGCAGATCCACCCGGTTCACAACCAACTCGCCCTCCGGCTCCGGCAGTGCATCCACAATGGTAATAACGTATGTATAGTCTGCAGAAGCATTCTCCACCGCAAACTTTTCCATATCCGCCGGAAGAACCAGCTCTTCCGGAAAATCCAGCCGGAAGGCAAAACTCCCTGTCTGAAATGTTTTTTCCATTCAAAACTCCTTTTCCTCTTCTGGCGCGTCACGACCCCTTTTTCCGCATTTATGATAGCAAAAAAAAGAGACCCCGTCAATCGTTTGAGTCTCTTTTGTAACCAAATATGTAATTTTATCTTAATTCCGATTAATCTGCAGATTTTTATATCCGTGCCGGAAATAAATGATCTCTGCCGTACCGGTGATTGCCCAGGAAAAGATATACAGCAGATACAGCGAGGTAATGGTATGGAAATATGCAAAAATCGTATACACCCAGATCACCCGGAACACGCACGAGCCGAGAATAATGATGATCGTCGGCGGAACGCTCTTTCCGATTCCGCGGGATGCCGCTGTCGTGCAGTCCATGAACGGCGCAACCGCGAAGGAAAAGCTCATAATTTTCAGTCGTTCCATTCCGGCATTGATTACGGCGGCATCTGTCGCAAACAGCGATAAAAACTGCCGTCCAAAAAGCAGAAGCAGTACGCCGGACAGTGTTCCCGCCATAAACGAATAGAACAGGCTGATCAGGTAACTCTTCAGCATCCGGTCCCGCTTTCCGGCACCCCAGTTGCTGCTGATAAAGCTGGCGCAGGCGGTGTAAAAGGCTCCCATGATATTGAAAATCAGTGTATCCGCATTGGCGGCTGCCGCATTTCCGGAAACGGTGACGGCATCAAAGGAGTTGACACCGGCCTGAACAAACAGGTTGGCAATCGCAAAAATCGCATTCTGGATTCCCGCCGGGATGCCGAGCATCAGTACCATTTTCGCGGCATGCGCATCCATGCGGATTTTGGATGGATGCAGCTGACATTCATCTTTCCGGCGCAGAAGATTTAAAATGACCAGAATGGCGGAGACATACTGCGCGATGACGCTCGCCGTCGCCACACCATCGGCCGCCATGCCGAGAACGATAACGAAATACAGGTTCAGAATCACGTTCAGCACACCGGCGATCGTCAGATAGATCAGCGGACTTCGCGTATCGCCGCGCGCACTTAAGACTCCGTTTCCGAAGTTATAAATTCCCATCGCAGGCATGCCGAGCGCGTAGATCTTCATATAAAGAACCGCGCCGTCCATCAGCTCATCCTTCGTGTTGAGGATTCCCAGCATATTAGCGGAAAACAGAATGCAGATCACGCTCACAAGCAGACCGATCAGCGTACAGAGCAGCAGCGAGGTATGAAGCGTTTTCGAAACCGTCTCCCGGTTCCCCGTACCAAGCCCATGCGCCACCCGCACATTCACACCGCTTCCCATACCGATCAGAAATCCGGTAAACAACGAAACCAGCAACGTCGTCGACCCCACCGATCCCAGCGCCTTATAATCCGCAAACCGTCCCACAACCGCAACATCACTCAGGTTGAACAGCACCTCGAGGACCTGCGAACACATCAACGGAATACTGAACATAAAAATATTCTTCCACAGCGAACCTTCCGTCATGGCAATCGCGGTGGATTTTCTGTTTTGACTCATTGCTTTTGTATTTTCCTCACTATTAATTTTTGACTTCTGTCCAGTCCATTGTGCTGATTGCGTTGATGTATTCCTGGGATACTTCGCGGTTTGGGATGGTTACGGTTTCTTTTTCATTATCATATGTTAAATATCCCAAATGCACCAGCAGGGTCAGGACATCATCTCTTGTGGCAAATGTGGTCATGTCGTTGCTGAAGGTTCCTGTATTAATTCGAATGCTTCCGCCTGCCAGCATTTCTACTATGGCATCTTTCAGGCCGTCCATGTTCATCTGGATGTAAACTTTCAGTGCTTCATACGTTTCTGTCTGATTCCAGTATGTTCCAAATTTGCGTCTCTGCATTGCTTCGACAACGGATTTTGGGCTGTACATGGAATAGACTTTTCGGTTTCCATTCTCATGCGAAATCAGATGATATCCGTTATACCAGGCTCTCGCTTCTTCGAAACTCATGGTATACTGTTCGCACAATTCCTGCACTTCGTTCTCGGTGAAACCGAAATATTCTGCCAGATCTCCGGCATCTGTCATGGAATACTCGGTAAACATATTCAGCGCCGAATGGGAACCATATTTCTTTACCGGCAGAATTCCTGTCATGTACGCCAGCGCAATGTATTCCTTATCTTTCAGCCAGAACCGCAGGAAATCCAGATATTTTTTCTGCGCATCCTGGTCCTGCTGATATTCGCGGAACAGGCAATCCCATTCATCAATCAGAATTACAAAGGAATGGCGCGTGCTGGCATATACGTCTTTCATTACCTGTACAAGATTCTTTTCATCCCGGAAACGCACCTGGCTGTATTGTTCTTTGAGATCGAAAATCAGATAGTCATTCAGCATACGCAGCATTTCATCGATACCACTCGTTGCGCTTAAAAATTCCTGCATATTGATTTTGATCACATCGTATTGATTCAAATGTTTTCTGTAATCTTCGGTACTGCTGATTTGCAGCTTTTCAAACAGCGCGTCTGTATCCACACTTCTGTCATAATAAGCTGCCAGCATGTCCGCCGCCATGGACTTTCCAAAGCGCCGCGGACGGCTCACGCACAGATATCGCTGGAGTGTCCGCACACAGCGATTTGTTTTTTCTATCAGACCGCTTTTATCCACAAAAATCTGCGACCGAAGCGCCATCTCAAAAAGATCACTTCCAGGGTTCAGATAACTTCCCATACTGTCCGCACCTCCGTTTCCATTTCTTTCTTTATCTTATCACGAAACCTCCGTTTCATCTATACAAAAAGTGAATATTGCAACGCCTGTTTCAGGGTCAAATTACATTCTCATCTCTTTCCAGTTTTTTCTTGACTTTTCTTTGATCTTCTTTTATAATATTTTTGTAATGATAAATGTAATTTGTTTCTGCAAATCTCTTTACATATGTTACTGACCTGGTGCAGAAATGATTTTCAGGAAAAACGTGTCTGAGTGCAAAAGGGGAGTGTGTATGGAACCGATTGCTGTTCCGGATTTGCCGGATCTGTTACGGATGATAAATCAAAGAAAATATCGGATCAATTCCAATTATCTGCTGCGGGAAATTGCGGGGGAATATGCGATTATTCCAGTTGGGACTGCGTGTCTGATTTCCAATGCGGTTCTTGTGCCGAATGAAACGGCTGTTTTTCTGTGGAATGCGTTTCAGCAGCCGCGGACTGTTTCGGAGGTTGTCGCGCAGGCGCTGGAGGAATATGAGGCATCGGAGGATACGATTCGAAATTCTGCTTTAAATTTTGTGCGTGATACTTTAAGGTATGCATTATTAGAGGAGGCTGCGTAATTATGAAAAAAGAGTGGATGGAACCGGTTGTTGAGGTTCAGGAATTTGTGGCGAATGAGTATGTGGCGGCTTGCGGGGACGAAAACAAAGTTTATAAATTTACCTGTAATGCTCCTCGGGGAACATTGTATTATTATCCCATCAAAGATGGAACGCCTGACGGAGTATATACCGGTCAAGGAAGCGCAAAAAGATTAGGTGATTATCATCCGTGTAACGCAAAGCATGAAGCCAGTGTAACAAGTGATTTTTATGATGGATTTGTAGATTACAATCGTAATGGAAAACAGGATGCCGGCGAAGGAGTTATCGTATGGCGTGGTCCACGGGGCGACAATGGCCATGCAACTACTATCTTAGACATCAACTCCTGGGAAACCGCCAAATCCTGATTTTCCCCCACACCCCAATAACTTCCCAAACTACCCCAAAAGGATCGAACCCTTCGTTTCGATCCTTTTTTCGGAGGATTTTTTATGAACTACATGGACGACGCTTCTACTTTCGAGCGTTCTCTTCTTCAGAAAGCCCGCAGTCAGCACATCCCTGGCACCGGTGCGCTTGAGCTTCTGCCGCTCTGCAATATGAACTGTGACATGTGCTACGTCCGTCTCTCCCGCAAGGAGATGAACCGTACCGGCCGTCTGCGCACTGCGGAAGAATGGCTTGCCCTCGCCGAAGAGCTCCGCCAGTCCGGCGTTCTTTTTCTTCTCTTAACCGGCGGCGAGCCTCTGCTTTTCCCGGACTTCAAAAAATTATATCTCGGACTCCGAACCATGGGAATGATTCTGACGATCAATACCAACGGAACCCTGCTGGACGAATCCTGGGCTGATTTTTTTGCCGCGTACCGGCCGCGCCGCATCAACATCACACTCTATGGTGCCGATGCCGCCTCCTACGATCGCCTCTGTCATTACCCGCAGGGCTTCGATCAGGCCGTCCGCGCCATCCAGCTGCTTCGGGAACGCAATATCGATGTCAAAATCAGCTGCAGCGTCACCAAAAAGAACTCGCATGATTTTCCAAAAATCTTTGCCCTCGGAGAAAAGCTTGGTGTCCCCGTTCATGCCGATCACTATATGATGCCCGCCGTCCGGGAGCGCACCCTTCCTTTTGATACTCAGGTCCGCCTAAACCCGGAGGATGCCGCCGCGCTGGCGCTGCAAACGCTGAAACTGCAACTGACCAGCGACATTTTCGAGCAGTACGTTCAGGAATCCATTCGCCGCGTCAACGATCCGTCTTTTCCCCGGGGCAATGGCCATATTTCCTGTCTTGCCGGAAACTGCTCTTTCTTCATCAACTGGCAGGGTCTTCTTTTCCCCTGTGTGATGCTCTCCGAAATTTCCGCACCCGTTTTTGATCTTGGATTTGCAGCCGCCTGGGAAAAAGTTTCCACCGCTGCGCAGAAGATTTCCCTGAGCTCCCAATGCTGTCAATGCCGTTTTCAACCGATATGCCGCACCTGCGCCGCAGCCGCATTTTTAGAAACCGGCTCTTATCAGGGAATGCCTGGTTATCTCTGCCGCTATTCTGAGCATTATTATCACCTGCTGCTGGCAGAAGAAGCTTCTTTTTCCTCCATCGCCTTATAATCTTTACATATGCAAAAAAACGCCGGACAGATTTTTCTCTGCCCGGCATTTTCTATCTTCATGTTTATGATTCAAGCAGCTGCAATGCCGCATCCAGCACAGCCGTCTCGCCTTTTTCCAGTTTTACCGCTTGACGAACCTCTCCATACACAACTTCCCCTTCATACGCCTGATCCGCCGTAATCGCGCACCGCGTCAGTTTTCCGTCTTCCCACGCAAGCGCAATCGACGCATTTCCGACCAGCCGCAGGCCTTTCACCTCGCCGTGATCCCACGCCTTCGGCAGCGCCGGAAGGAGGATGATTTTGTGTTCTCTGCTCTGCACCAGCATCTGTGCGATCGCCGCGGTTACGCCGAAGTTTCCGTCGATCTGGAACGGCGGGTGGCGGTCGAAGAGGTTGGCGTAGGTGGATTTTGCCAGCATCTGGCAGATGTTCTGCCATGCTTTTTCGCCGTCCCACAGTTTTGCATAAAAGTTGATGATCCATGCCCGGCTCCAGCCTGTGTGGCCGCCGCCGTTGGCGAGGCGGACGCGCAGAGTTTCTGCTGCCGCCGCGGCAAGCTCTGGCGTTTTGTCCATGGTGATCTGGTCGGACGGGTACAGTCCGTATAACTGTGACACATGGCGGTGTCCCGGCTCTGCCTCCTCGTACTCTTCCATCCACTCCATGACTCTTCCCGTGGAATCGATGCGGATCGGCGGCAGTTTTTCAAGCGCCGCGTTGATCTCTTCCTGCAGTCTGCGCACATCCGAAACGTCTGGAATTTCCACACCGTCCACATCGTCTCCGAGAATCTCCGCCGCCTTCTTACATCCCGTAAACAGCTCGCGCAGAATCTCCATATCCATCGTCGCGCCCATACAGCAGCAGCCCTGCTCGCCGCTCGGCAGAATGTAGACATTTTCCGGCGACAGCGACGGATTTGTCACAAGATAGCTGTCTTTTTCCTCCAGAAAATCCACGAAAAACAGCGCGGCTTCCGCCATCACCGGATACGCCTGTTTCAGAAATTCCCGATCCTGCGTATAAGAGTAATGCATCCACAGATGCGTGCAGAGCCATGCGGCCCCCATCACCCAGATGGTCGCCGGAATCCAGTCATCCTGCGGCGCGCAGTCTCCATAGATATCGGTGTTGTGATGCGCCATAAAGCCACGGCAGCCATACATCCGCCGCGCAATGCTCCGTCCGTGTTCCCGCATCCGTTCGATCAGATCAAAGAGCGCCGTATGGCACTCCGGCAGCGCGCAGACTTCCGCCGGCCAGTAGTTCATCTCCGTGTTGATGTTGATCGTGTACTTGCTGTCCCAGGGCGCCATGAAATCCTTGTTCCAGATGCCCTGCAGCGTCGCCGGAAGGTCGCCTGGCCGGCTGCACTCGATCAGGAGATACCGTCCGTAGTCAAACAGCAATTTTGCCAGACCCTCATCCGCTCCGCCGTCGATGACTTTCTGCAGCCGCTCATCCGTCGGAAGCACTGTATTTTCCTCTTTCTCCGGCAGTGTCAAGGATACGCGGTCATAAAAATTCCGATAATCCTTTTCGTGCTCCGCGAGCAGTGTCTCATACTCCTGTGCCATCGCCCGCTCCAGCTTTTCGGTGATTTTTTCCGCCAGCACATCCTGCACCCGCGGCTCCCATGCGGCGACATCATCATCCGCATAACGGAACGTACTGTTCGCGGCAAAATACAGCACTGCCTCATCCGCATCTTCCACAACCAGCATGTGGCCCATCGTATACACACGGCCGCCCTTCGCTTTGGCAGACAGGCACATCGCAAACTCCGATGCATTTTTCCCAAGATTTCCGCTCAGATAAATCGTGTGATCGTTGACCTTTCCCGTCCGGTCAAAGTATTTTGCACGGTTCAGCATCGCCTCGACCGACACTTTCCCTTTCGGCGCGCGAAGATGCAGCACCATACAGTCCGCCGGCCGGGAAATAAAACAAGTGCGCTCAAACGATTCCTGTTCCGCATTCTCATACTGCACGCGGCAGACCGCCCGGTCCAGATCGAGTTCGCGGCGGTACGCGGTGCATTCCTCCTGCTCCGGGTCGTGTAAAAAATTCAGCTCAATATCTCCGAGTGTCTGATATCCCCTCTCTCCGTCCGGCCCGGAAACAAAGGCAAGATGAATCAGATGCTCCGCCTCTGAAATCCGCCCCTGTCGGATCAGCTCGCGCAGCTTCGGCAGATTTTCCCGCGCATCCGGATTCAGACGGTCAACCCATCCGCCGTACCAGATCGTCTCCTCATTCACCTGAATCCGCTCCTTACGCGTTTTTCCATAAAACATCGCGCCGAGCCGTCCATTTCCGAGCGGCAGCGCTTCTTCCCACTCGACGGCGGGTTTTGTATACCACAATGTACTCATGTCATTTCTCCTTATAGTCTGTAAAAAGAGGGAAGCAGACTGCTCCACTCCCCTCTTCGTTTTTTAATACTCGACAGCTTCTTCATTTCCTTCTTTGCGGACCGTCAGCAGTTCCGTCTCGCGTCCCGTCAGCGCACGGCTCCGCTCGCCCGGCTGCTGGCCGCCGATGGAAATTTCATATTCGCCCGGCCGTACCACGCATCCGCCCTCTTCGGTAATGACGGCGAAATCTCTTGCATGCAGCGTCACAGAAACCTCTTTTTCCTCACCTGGCTGCAGCTTGACACATGCGATGCCTTTTAACTGGAATCCTGGCTCGCCCGGCTGTGCGTCTTTGTATTTCACATAGACTTCCACGCTCTCATGCAGCGGATAAGTGCTCTCATTCTTCACCTTCGTGCTCACCGTCACATCATCGAGCACAGCACTCGTCTCCTGCTCCGCTTTCGCGCCGCTGTAGGAAATCGTTCCATACGTCAGACCATATCCAAACGGATACAGAATGTTCTGATCGGTATAACGGTACGTGCGTCCCGCCATGCTGTAGTCCGTAAACTCCGGCAGATTTTCCGTTCCCTGATAGAAGGTCACCGGCAGTTTTCCATTCGGTGCATAATCGCCGAACAGCGCCTCGGCAACGGCTTTTCCGCCGCGCGCACCCGGATACCAGCTGTCGAGAATGGCCGGCACATGCTCCTCGGCCCAGGACAGATCGATCGCACTTCCGGCGGATAGAACGAGCACAACCGGCTTTCCGACTGCCGTGATCGTCTCCAGCAGTTCTTCCTGCAGTCCCGGCAGATTGAGGCCCAGCTTGTCACCGCTTGCGTACTCGTTTCCGGCATCGCCCTCTTCGCCCTCGACCGTCGCGTCAAGTCCGAGGCAGAGAACAACAACATCCGCGTGCTCAGCGGCAATCACTGCCTCTTTGAAGCGGTCCTTATCCTCGCCGAGTCCCTCGACTTTGTTCTTATACAGATGGCATCCCTCCGCATATGTCACTCTCACATCGTCGCCGACGTACTGCTGAATGCCCTCCAGCGGTGTGATGTAACGTGAGGACGTTCCCTGATAATTGCCGACCAGCGCCGCTCTCGAGTTCGCATTCGGTCCGATGACAGCGATATTGCGGAGTTTCTTCACATCAAGCGGCAGCATGTTGTTCTCATTTTTCAGCAGAACCATGCTTCTTCTCGCCGCCTCCACAGACAGGTCGACATGCTCTTTACACTCAACAAGATCGTACGACAGATCCTCGTACGGTGACGGATACTCTTTCATCATGCCGAGGCGGATGCGGATCTCCATCAGGCGCTCAACGGCAGCGGTGATTGCCTCCTCGGATACCAGCCCTTCCTCATATGCTTTCGGCAGATGCAGAAAGGCAACGCCGCAGTTCAGGTCACAGCCGTTGTTGACGGCACGCGCTGCGGACTCTTCCACGTTTTTCGTGACTTTATGATGCTCATGGAAATCCAGGATTGCCCAGCAGTCGGAGACAACGTGGCCCTCAAAGCCGAACTCATCGCGCAGGATATCTTTCAGCAGGGTCTTGCTTCCGCATGCCGGCTCGCCGTTGACACGGTTGTAGGCGCCCATGACAGCCTCGACTCTGGCATCTTTTACGCAGCGTTTGAAAGCATATAAATAGGTATCGTATAAATCATGTTTGCTGACTCTCGCATCAAACTCGTGGCGGATTGCCTCCGGGCCGCTGTGGACAGCGAAATGTTTGGCACACGCTGCTGCCTTCGGGTGATCCGGGTCCGGTCCCTGCAGGCCGCGGATGTAGGCACAGCCGAGTTCTCCGGTCAGATACGGATCTTCGCCGTAGGTTTCGTGGCCGCGGCCCCATCTCGGATCACGGAAAATATTGACGTTCGGTGCCCAGAAGGTCAGGCCTTTGTAGATGCCGCGGTCGCCTTTTCTGGAAAACTCGTTGAATTTGGCGCGTCCTTCAGTGGAAACAACATCACCGATCTCCTGCAGCAGTTCTTTGTCAAACGTTGCCGCAAGACCGATGGCCTGCGGGAATACCGTTGCCACACCGGCTCTCGCTACGCCGTGCAGCGCCTCATTCCACCAGTTGTATGCCGGAATGCCGAGCCGCTCGATCGCCGGCGACTGGTATACCATCTGGCTCATTTTTTCTTCCAGTGTCATCTGCGAAACCAGCTGTTTCGCATACTCTCTCGTCTCTTTGCTCATGTGTAAAATCCTCCCAGGAATTTGTTGTTTCTATTGTATCGCCTCTGCCCCCTGTTCGGCAAGTCAAGTATTGCTTTCTGCTCCCCATTTTATGCGTTTTTTGAATGGCGCATAGAAAAAACTCCCGGCGGAATTTCTGTTCTGAGATCTTCCGTCGGGAGCCTTTGCTTCTTACCATATGAAATTTTATTTCTGGTACTCTTCCTCAATGTTCTTCACTGCGCGGAGCTTGTTCGCATATTCCAGCATCTCTTCTTTGGAGTAATGCTGTTTCCGGCACCAATTGAGGACTTCTTCTTTTACTTCCTCCGGCATCTTGTTGTTCATGCGCAGGCAGTCGCAGAAGGTTCTCTTCGGAGAATAGTAGCGGTACGTTCCGAACTCTGTCTTTTTCTCACAGATCTCGCCCGGAAGATCGGCATTCTGGAAATAAAAACGTCTGATTTCAAAATTTTCCAGCTCCATCTTTTTCCGGTCGGTCCGTGCCGTGGCAACTGCGATGGTCTCCGGCTCTTTTTTCAGCATGCCGGCCAGCCATGCGGCGCTGTCCATGCAGATGACTGCGCGTGGGTTTACTTTTGCGATTTCAATATATTGATAGTCTTCCGGCTTTTCATAACCACAGTCTTTGCACCAGTACCAGCCGCGTGCAAATCGTTCCAGGCTTCCTTCTTCTTCCATTTCTGCAAGCTGCAGTACAGTCACCTGATGATCTCTGAGGTCTGAGAAGCTCATATATCCATGATGTTCTTTAAATAAAGTCGTGATCTTCTGGTATGTTTTAAAAAGCATATTTTCTTTCCCCTTTCAGGATGTATCACATCGATTTTCATCTATAGGCGTTTGCACATATAATATTCCAATTTTCATGGAATGGCAAGTATTAATTTGCAAAAACAATGTATTTTCTCTGTTTTTTTCAAATTAGCTGCGCCTAACATATTTCTGTTTTCATTACTTCTAAGTATACATTTTTTACCTGAAATATGCAATTGACAGATTGCCTTTTTCCTGCTCTCATACCACACAAAAAGGATCAGATTTCACAATACCCATCTGATCCTTTTTTCTTAATTTTCTCGAAAAGGTTCACCGCAAAACCTTTTTACTCCGCCTCATCCAGAATTTCTTTCAGCATTTTGATATATAATTTACACTCCTCCATCGTTCCCACGCTGACACGGCTCATCTCGAATGCGCCGATGCGGATGCCTTTTTCCATCAGCTGCTCCTGAATCCACGCCGGATCTTTTCCGGTATCAAAGTAGATGAAGTTCGACTGGGACGGGTAAACTTTGCAGCCAAGAGATGCCATCTCTTTTTCGAGGTACTCTCTTCCCTCCACAACCTTTGCTTTCTGCTCCTGATAATATTCCTGATCCGCCAGGCCTGCCACTGCCGCTTTCTGTGCGCAGACATTCAGGTTCCAGGAAGCAGAACATTTCCGCATCGTGCCGATCAGCTCCTCGGAACCCAGCGCATATCCGACACGGAGGCCCGCCATCGCATAATATTTCGAGAAGGTACGGAGAATCAGAATCGGTTTTTCCGGGTGCGCTTTCATGTACTCGACCATGCTGCAGCAGTCCGGTTCGGTGGCGAACTCCATATACGCCTCGTCCATCACCAGCAGTACGTCGTCCGGCAGTTCATCCGCGAAGGCTTCCAGCTCCCCGATCGGCACATATGTTCCGGTCGGGTTGTTCGGGTTGCAGATGATCACGATCTTGGTTTTCTCACCGATTTTTTCTTTCATCGCCGGAAGATTGAATTTCTGCTCCTCCGTCACCGGAACGGAAACCGGCACGCCGCCGTTCAGATATGCCATATCGGCGAATGCACCGTACGTCGGAACAGAGAACAGAACCTCATCTCCCGCATTCAGAAAGGTCAATCCGATCATATCGATCATCGCACTCGAACCGGCTCCGGTCAGCACATTTTCTGCCTGCAGGCCGTACAGCTCCGCCACTTTCTGTTTCAGAAGCGCTGCCGCAAAATCAGGGTAAAAATGGCTTCCCGATATGGAGTCTTCCAGCGCCGCCGCTGCCTTCGGCGACATGCCGTAATTGTTTTCGTTCAATCCCATATGGATCAGTTTTGATGTATCCTTTGCGAATGCTTTCTGCCGTTTGCTCGGCGGCATACTCTGTAATGCATGACTGATGATTTTATTTACTTCCATATCCATTCCCTCCTGTTTTCGCGGCTTCTTCTCTTAAAGTTTCTCAAACCTGTTTTCCTGTTCAGGAAACTTTTTTCTCTGCTTTCTCTTTCATAAACGCTTCCACGATCGAGATAAATTTCTCATTGTCCTCCGGGCGGCCGACGCTGACACGGTTCAGATCAAAATTTCGAATCATGATGCCGTTCTGCATCAGCAGGTCGTAGAGTTCGGTGACGCTGTAGCCGGTTTTGAAGTAGACGAAGTTGGTATCGGAATCGTACACTTCACATCCGATTCTGCGGAGCTCCGTCATCAGATAGGCTCTTCCGGCGGAATTGAATTCGTACGATTTTCTGGTATGCTCTTCATCTTCAAGTGCTGCAATCGCTGCCACAATCGCCAGGCGGCAGGCTCCCGGTACGGTACCGCCTCTTCCGAGCGCTGCCAGAAGCTCCGGACACGCTGCTGCAAAGCCAAGACGCATGCCGGCCATCGCGTAGATTTTGGAAAATGTCTTTGTCACGATCAGATTGTCTTTCTCCGGGATCAGCTTCATCATCGATTCGGTGCAGCCCGGTGTCTCTGCAAAATCGAGATACGCCTCGTCGATGACAACGAGAACATTTTCCGGCACTTTTCGGATGAAAGCTTCCATATCCGCCGATTTTTCTGCCACGCCGGTCGGGTTTCCCGGATTGCAGACGATTACGATTTTTGTTTTCTCTGTGATCGCGTCCAGCATGCCGTCGAGATCCTGGTGCAGTCCCTCTTTCACCGGAACCATCACACTTTTTGCTCCGTTTCGAAGCGCCATCATCGGGTACTGCATGTAGGGGATGGAGCTCATGACGATCTCATCACCCACACCAAGAAACGTATCGGCAATTCCATTCAGCACGCCGGTGGCTCCTACATTGATCTGCACACAGTCGGACGGGATGCCGTATTTCTTTCCGATTTGTTCAAACAGCTCCTGGTTCCGGTCGCCGGGATAGCGGCAGATGTTTTCCATCTCCGTAGCAACCACTTCCTTCACATGATCGGAGACACCAAACACGTTCTCATTCGCCGCCATTTTTTCGATGTGATCGACACCGTATTGCTTCATCATATCGCTGATCTGCGGCGGAAGCCGGTATGCGGGCATGTGTAACAGTTGTTTCTTCATCAGGGCTTCGTAGTTCATAGTGTTGTGCTCCTTTCTGTGACGGCCCCGCAGACATCTGTGAAAATTTCTGCGGAGCCTGTTGTAATATAATTACGGTTCTCAGGATTCGGATGAGCTGTCTCCTAATACCAGATATTTGGTACGGATCATATTTCTGGATGGATCAATTTCAAAGTTGGTGATGTTGGTATTCACCAGATAAATATTGGAAGAGTTCAGTACCGGTACGCCGAAGCAGTAATCATTCAGCAGTACATTCTCTGCCTGATGCAGAAGCTCAAATCTGGCGGTCGGATCACTCTCCTCGTTGGACTGGGCCATCAGTTCGTCGTACTCCGGGCAGTTGGTCTTGTTGTCGTTGTAGCTGTCGTTGGAACGGTACATGGAAAGGAAGGTGAACGGGTCGGTAAAGTCGGCGGTCCATCTCATGCGGGCGATCTGGAAGTCGCCGGATCTTCTCTCGGCTACCTGTACCTGCTGCTCCTCTGCCTGAAGTTCTACTTCAACACCAAGGTTTGTTTTCCACTGTGCCTGCAGTGCCTGTGCCATATCGCTGTCGAGCTGGAGGCTCGGGTATTTATAGGTGACTGCCGGGAAGCCTTCGCCGTCCGGGTAACCTGCCTCGGCCAGCAGTTCTTTTGCTTTGTCCGGGTCATAGCCGATCGGATCTTCGTCCACTTCGTCTGCCCAGTCCTTGCCGCTTGCGGAGGATTTCAGATGTTTTGCTACGAAGAAGTCACTTGCTTCATAAGAAGAACCGCACGCGGAAGCTACCTCATCGCGGTTGACTGCCAGACTGAATGCCTGACGGACACGGACATCATCAAATGGTGCTTCGTTGACATTAAACAGAACGTAGTAGCTTGTCATTGCCGGAGAGGTGATCAGCTCATCACTGTCTTTGTACTCATCCATGACGGTGTAATCGGCGGAGATAAAGTTCAGCTCGCCGGACTTATAAGCATTGATGATAGACTGTGTATCATCCATAACCATCTTTTTGATCGTATCGGTCTTAATCCGGTCTGCCTGAACGTAGTTTTCATTTTTCTTGTAAACACAATACTGATTCGGTACATACTCTGCCAGATAGTACGGGCCGCAGCTGACCAGTGCGTCCATATCATTTCCCATCGCCCAGTCGCCGTTTGTCTCGGTCTGGAGCTCGTGATGGGTCGGCATGTAAACCGGAAGAACGAAGAGCTGTTCAAAGTAGGCGCATGGCTCTTTTAAGTTGAATACGATGGTTTTGTCATCGCTGGTATCGACGCCAAGGCCGCTCTCATCGCCGGTGCCGTTGTACATTTCCTCGGCTCCCTCGATCGGGTAGAGCATCGAAGAATAACCGCTCTTGCAGTTCGGATCGAGTGCACGGACAATGGTGTTTTTGAAATCTGCACTTGTCACATCATCACCGTTGCTCCATTTTGCATCGCTGCGGAGATGGACGGTGTACTGTGTCATATCGTCGTTGACATCGACGCTCTCTGCCAGAATGTAGTCCCAGGAGCCGTCCTCCTTCATTTCCATGATCGGCGCCATGCAGACATCATCGTAAGACCACCACCAGAGGGCGCTCTCTCCTGCGCTGTCGAGCGATCCCGATTCGGTATACATCGTTGTCACGATCATATCCGAACTGCTGCTCTTTCCTCCTCCGGAAGAACTGCTGCTTCCACCTCCGGAACTTCCGCATCCTGCCAGAGATCCTGCAAGAAGTACGGCGGCTGCCAGTGACGCTGTTGCTTTCCACAATTTTCTCATAATGTTCTCCTCCTCTGCTGTTGCTATGCTCTGCCCTGAAGCAGCGGTTCGATCGCAAGACCGCTCCTCTGTCTCAGATACCTCGGGGAATATAAGAAGCAAGCCACTTTCCTGTCCTCGATTTCATACGTCGCCGGACGGGCCTGGCTGCATTCTTCCATTGCGTAAGGACATCTCGTATGGAACGGGCATCCTTTCGGCGGATGGATCGGACTTGGAATTTCGCCTTCCAGTAAAATTCGTTTTCTGGTTCTGGCGGTTTTCGGGTCCGGGATCGGCTCTGCGGAGAGCAGTGCCTTCGAATACGGGTGAAGCGGACGGCGGTAGACTTCGTTGGATTCTCCGATTTCTACCATATGTCCCAGATACATGACACCGATCCGGTGGCTGATATGTTTGACCATGCCAAGATCGTGTGCGATAAAGAGATAGCTGATGCCCTCTTTTTTCTGAATATCCTCCAGCAGGTTGATGACCTGTGCCTGGATGGAAACGTCGAGCGCCGAGATCGGTTCATCGCAGACGATAAAGTCGGGTTCGAGTGCCAGGGTTCTTGCAATTCCGATTCGCTGCCTCTGGCCTCCGGAAAATTCATGCGGATATCTTCGGATGTGGTCGGGCTTTAAGCCAACCGTTTCCAGCAGCTCCTGCACGCGTTCTTTCCGTTTCTTCTCATCGTACATATGATGAATCACCATCGGCTCCTCGATGATTTCACCGACCGTAAAGCGGGGATTTAAGGATGCGTACGGGTCCTGGAAAATCATCTGCAGTTTCTGCCGGTACGGAAGCATCTTCTTCCGGGACAGTTTCGAAATATCCTCTCCCTCGAAAACGATTTCTCCTTTCGTCGGCTCGTAGATTCTTAAAATCGTGCGGCCCAGCGTACTTTTTCCGCAGCCGGATTCACCGACGAGTCCGAACGTCTCTCCTTTTTTGACCTCAAACGAAATGCCGTCCACCGCGATGACCTTCTGTGCGCCTTTCATTCCGCGGTTCACATCAAAGTATTTACACAGGTTCTTTACTTCCAGTACGTTTTCACTCATTGGCAGCCGCCTCCTCCCCGGAAACTTTGATATACTTCTCATCCATACATTCCAGCCAGCATCGGCAGCAGTGCGTCTCACTGTACGTTGTCACCGGAGACTGCTGCACCTCGCAGATCTTCATCGTGTAAGGACAGCGGCTCATAAATGCACAGCCCTTCGGCAGTTTTAAGAGATCCGGCGGTGTTCCCGGAATCGGCACGAGCGGTTCGTCGTTGTCTTTTGCCGAGTTGTTGATGCTGTTCAGCAGGCCTTTCGTATACGGATGATGCGGTTCATAGAAAATCTCATCGACCGTTCCCTCCTCCACGATCTGGCCGGCATACATGATCGCAATCCGGTCACACATCGAAGCCACAACGCCGAGGTCATGGGTGATCATGATAACGGAAGTTCCTTTTTCTTTTGTGAGCTTCTTCAAAAGCTCCAGGATCTGCGCCTGCACCGTTACATCGAGTGCGGTCGTCGGCTCATCCGCGATAATCAATTTCGGATCACACGCCAGCGCCGTCGCGATGATGATTCTCTGCCGCATGCCGCCGGAAAATTCAAACGGATACTGGTCAAGCCGCTTTTCCGGGCTTGGAATGCCGACCTGGCGCATCAGTTCAATCGCTTTCGCCTCCGCTTCCTGCTTCGAACATTTCTGATGCTTCCGGATTCCCTCGGTCATCTGGATTCCGATCTTTAAAATCGGATTCAGAAATGTCATCGGGTCCTGGAAAATCATACCGATGCGGTTTCCGCGGATCTGCTGCATTTTCTTCTCATACGCCCGCCGTTCTTTCCTGTCTTTTGTATGCGGCGGGGAGATGTTTTCTCCGTCAAAAAGAATTTCGCCCTCTTCCACTCTTCCGTTCGACGCCAGAAGTCCCATCAGCGTCAGCATGCCGACGCTTTTTCCGGAACCGGATTCTCCGACAATTCCAAGTACCTCGCCCTCCTCCAGATGGTAGGAAACGTCGCGGACTGCGCTGACCGTTCCCTGCTGCGTTTCAAATTTTGTTGTGAGATGGCTGATTTCGAGTAAACTCATACGCTTCACCCCCTGGTTTTCTTTGGATTAAAGGCATCGCCGATTCCCTCGCCGAGGAAGTTCAGGGAGAAAATGGTGATACAGATACAGATGGTCGGCAGAAGAAGCTGTCCCGGATGCATGGTGAGCACCTGTCTGGCATCCTGTGCCATGGAGCCCCAGCTTGCCATCGGAGCGGAAATGCCGATTCCGATGAAGCTCAAGAAGGCTTCGGTAAAGATGGCATTCGGAACAAGGAAGGTAACCTGCACGATGATCGGTCCGATCGCATTGATCAGCAGGTGACGGAACAGGATTCTCGCATCGCTTGCTCCGATGACGAGTGCTGCCATCGAAAACTCCTGCTCTTTCAAGGCGATCAGCTGGCCCCGTACCTGGCGCGCCATGCCGATCCAGCCCGGAATGCAGATACCGATCAGAATACTCCGCACATTCGATCCGAAGACCATCATGATCAGGATAACGTAGATCATAGACGGCATCGCGTAGATGATATCCACAATACGCATCACAAAGTTATCGAATTTTCCACCGATGTAGCCGCACAATCCACCGATCACGACGCCAAGGATCGTATTGATGACGGCTGCTCCGAAACCGATCGCCAGACTGATGCGGCCGCCGTAGCAGAGTCTTGTGAAAACATCGCGTCCGAATTTATCGGTTCCGAAAATGTGCTGTGCCGAAAATCCCGCGTATTGATTGGAGGCATCCTGCGCATCGTATGCATACGGGCTGATCATCGGTCCGAAAATCGAAATGACTGCCAGAAGAATGATGACAATGAGTCCCAGAACCGCCATCGGGTTTTTCTTAAATCTTCCCCACGCCGCCTTCCAGAAGCTCTTGCTCTCGACGGCGATAAATTCGCTGTTCTTTTTGGATGGATCAATAGGTGAAAACCAGTCCATAACAGTCACCTCCTAGTTTGTCAGTTTGATTCTCGGGTCAATGAGGGAACAGATGATATCCACCGCCAGATTGGCGACGGTGATGATCACACCAATGAAAACGCTGAAGCCAAGCACTACGGTGTAATCACGGTTGGTGATGGCGTTTGTAAATTCACGTCCGATTCCAGGAATAGAAAAGATCGATTCTACAACGAAGCTTCCGGTAATCAGGAATGCGATTGCCGGTCCGAAATAGGTGACAACCGGGATCAGTGCGTTTTTGAGAACGTGGCGGACGGTGATGTACATATTGCTCAGGCCCTTTGCCCTTGCCATCGTCACGTAATCCATCTGGATCGCCTCAGAATACGTACTCTTGGTCAGCCTGGCGATCGAAGCGATCTGTCCGAACGACTGTGCTGCGACCGGAAGAATGTAGTTCGCCGGGGAACCAAGTCCGACGATCGGGAGAACGGGCCACCAGACACCGAAAATCATCATCAGAAGAATCGCTGTGACGAATCCCGGGATGCTGACCCCCAGCGTCGCAATTCCAAGCAGCGTATTTTTGACGGCCAGCCGCTTGCTCGTCGCCATCCAGATGCCCATCAGAATACCGATGAACGCCGACACAGCGATGGAGAGAAGTCCAATGCTCAAGGTGTACGGAAATCCTCTTGCGATCAGTGTATTAACGGAAACGTTCTTTTTATAGGAAATGCCGAGATCGCCGTGCATCAGATTTTCCATGTACAGAATGTACTGTTTCCACATCGGTTCGTCCAGTCCGTAGGTGGATTCGAGCTGTTCAATCGCGCTCTGGGAAAGATTATCCGCCTCGAACGGGCTGCCCGGCATAATCCGGATCAGAAAAAAGGTAATGGTGATCAGTGCCCAGATCGTCACCACTCCGACCAATAAACGTTTTATGATGTATCTTACCATGCAGCATTCCTCCCGTTCCGGCTTGTTTCTTATGATTGTTTCTTATAATAGAAGAAGCAGCCGAACTTTTTTTGTTCTGGCTGCCCCTTCGCAATGAGTCTGTCTTATTTTGTTTTATAATGCTTCCTCACCGTGCTGTCCCGTACGGATTCGGATGACGTCTGCCACTTTCTCGACGAAAATCTTTCCGTCTCCGATATTTCCGGTACACAGCTTCTTTTCCAGGAAGCCTCTTAATACTTCGATTGTCTTATCATCGCCCACGGTCTCAAATTTGCATTTCATCAGCACGTTCGGGCCGCTCATGGTTCCGCGGTACATCACACGGTAGCCTTTCTGGTTTCCGTATCCCGTGATGTCGGTTTCCATCGCGCCGTAGACGGCACACGATTCCATGATGTCGATGACATCCTCCCGGTTTGCGGGTTTGACAATAACCGTCAGTTTTTTCATATCCGCACCACCTTTTTATTTGCGTTATTATTTGTCGTTATGGAAGTGGAAGTTTGCGTAAGCGCTGCATCCATGCTCATGCATATCAAGTCCGTCAACTTCCTCTTTCTCCGTAACACGAAGACCAATGGTCTTTTTCAGTACAAAGAACAGGATGAAGGCAAGTACCAGGGTGTAAGCTGCAACTGCCACGAAGCCGATGAGCTGGGTCAGGAAATTGCATCCCTCGCCGAAGATACCGGTGAACAGGGTTCCAAGTGCTCCGCAGACGCCGTGAACGCTGATTGCGCCGACCGGGTCATCAATTTTTACGACTTTATCAAAGAACTCAACTGCGAATACGACAACGACACCTGCAACTGCTCCGATGAAGAGTGCTTCGTAATCGTTTACCACATCACAGCTTGCGGTGATGGCTACCAGTCCGGCCAGTGCGCCGTTCATGGTCATACTGATATCCGGTTTTCCATATCTTACCCAGGTCACAATCAAGGTAACGAGGGTTGCAGCTGCGGCTGCGAGGTTGGTGGTCATGGCGATGTCGCCGAGATTGTACGTTGCAGCAGTGGTAGATCCGCAGTTAAATCCGAACCAGCAGAACCAGAGGATGAAGACACCAAGTGCGCCGAGCGGAAGGTTGTGCCCTGGGATAGCGACCGGCTTTCCTTCTTTGGTATACTTTCCGATACGAGGTCCGACCATTTTTGCACCGGCAAGGGCACACAGGCCTCCGACCATATGAACTGCGGTAGATCCGGCGAAATCATGGAAGCCGATCTGGCTTAACCAGCCGCCGCCCCAGATCCAGTGTCCGGTGATCGGGTAAATGAAAATGCTGATTGCCGCAGAATAAATCAGATAAGAGATAAATTTTGTTCTCTCTGCCATGGCTCCCGATACGATGGTTGCGGAAGTCGCACAGAATACGGTCTGGAAAATCATGAATACGCCGATCGGCAATCCATTGAACATGCCGTCTGCATCTGCCAGCGCTTTCGGGTTAAAGAAACCGGAGGTTCCGATAAAGGCGTTGCTGCCTCCGAACATCAGCGCAAAGCCGACGATAAAGAAGAAGATCGAACCGAGTACGAAGTCCATCATGTTCTTCATCAGAATGTTTCCGGAGTTTTTTGCTCTTGTAAATCCTGTCTCTACCATGGCAAATCCGGCCTGCATGAAGTACACCAGAAAGGCTCCGACCATGGTCCATACAATGTTCAGTAATACCTGTGTGTTTTCCATAATAATGTCCTCCTCATTTCCTGCTTCTCTTTAAAGAGCCTGCTCTCCGCGCTCGCCGGTTCGGATACGCACCGCATCCTCCACGTCGTACACGAAAATTTTTCCATCGCCGTAGCTTCCGGTTGCCAGATTCTTTACGATGATGTCGACGATCTTCGCGACTTTATCATCCTCCACAACGGTTTCTACTTTGATTTTCGGAAGCATCTTCGCCACAATCTCTGCTCCCCGGTACATCTGCCGATATCCTTTCTGATTTCCATATCCCAGGATATTGGTGATCATCATACCGTTTGCTTTCTGCTCTTCGAGGAGTGTCTCCAGACTTTCGAGGCTCTCCGGACGAATTACAATTTCCAGCTTTTTCATATCTTTCCCTCCCTTTCTTCCCTTGTGCTGCTTCTATAGAAATCTGTTGAAAACAGGTTTTCTAACAAACTTAATTGATGACGCTGGTCGGCATTCCTTCCAGATAAGATCGAAGATTTTTGACTGCCAGGTCTACCGCCCGAAGTCTCGCTGCTTTTGGCTGCCATGCGATGTGGGATGTGATAAAGGTGTACGGCGACTGCATCAGCGGAATCTGGTACTGCGGCGGCTCGTTTGCCACTACATCGAGTCCTGCCATGTAAACCTTTCGGGATTCCAGCGCTTCGAGAAGTGCGTCCTCATCAAGGATGATGCCCCTTGCGGTGTTGATGATGATCACGCCGTCCTTCATTTTTGCGAAGGCTTCGCGGTTCAGCAGCTTCTCGGTTTCTTTCGTGTGCGGACAGTGGATCGAGATCACATCCGACCGCTCGAAGATTTCCTCCATGGTGACCTGCTCGATGCCGTCGTACTGCGGCCCCGTCTTTTTGTGGCGGCTGTTGGCGATGACCTTCATGCCGAAGCCTTTCGCCATCCGCGCCGTCCAGAGGCCGATCGCGCCAAGTCCGATGATTCCCATCGTTTTCTGGTAGAGCTCGATCTGCGGGACGAACAGTCTGTTGTAGGCTGCCTGCGGATCGGTTCCTTTTGCTTTCCAGTAGCCGTTTTTCGTGTAATCGCTCTGTACGGTCACGTTGTGGCAGATGTTCATCAGAAGCGCCATCGCGTACTGGGCAATGGTGACATCACCGTAAATCGTGTTGGTGACGGTCACGCCGTGCCGTCTTGTCATCTCCACATCGAAGGCTTCGAATCCGTGACCCAGGGTTGCGATATATTTTAAATTCGGATGGGCTTCAAAGAGTTTTTCGTTGACGACGCCTTTGTGAACCCAGATGCCAAGGGCTGCGTCGGCGTCCCCGATCTGACGGTTGTAGTCATCGAAGGTATACCATCTTTTTTCCTGTCGGATAATGCGGAAGCTTTCGATCTCCGGCACTGCCTGCAGCATTTTAGTCCACTCGGCTTCCATCTCCTCATACGTCAGATCGATGGTTCCCGGATCTCCCTGAAAAACAACTACTTTACATGTTCCCTCACTCATACGCCGCGCCTCCTTTTTCCTGCTGTCTTACAACGGATTTGTTTTCCCATTTCTTTCCCAGATAACGAACGATGTAGAACCCTGCACGGACCACCCAGTCGAGCGTCTGTGCAATCCAAACACCGAGGAGTCCGACTTTCAGATGAACACCGATCAGGTATGCCAGTGCGATTCGGACGAACCACATCGAGAGGATGCTGACCGTCATCGTAAATTTGGCATCGCCTGCGGAGCGCATCGTGTTCGGAAGGGTGAATGCCAGCGGCCAGATCATCATGCAGCAGATGCTGTGGTATCGGATGACGATAACGGCCATCTGGTAGGCACTGTCTGAGAGATTGTAGGCTCCGGCAAACAGCGGTGCGGCTGCCAGAAGTACAAGATTCAGTGCCCACAGGAATGCGTAGGCTCCGGTGATCAGCTTTTTCGTGTAGCTTCTCGCCTGTTTGTAATCCCCGGCTCCGACGCACTGGCCAACGACGGTTGTCATCGCAAGTCCCATCGCCGAGCCCGGCATGAAGGCGAGCTGTTCGACGGTCATCGCACAGGCATTGGCTGCGATCGACGCGGTTCCAAATCCTGCGATCATGCTCTGGGTCAGCAGCTTTCCGATCTGGAACATGCTGTTTTCCAGTGCCTGCGGAACGCCGATTGAGAAGATCTTTTTCAGCATCCCGCCGTCCCATCCGACCAGGAACCATTTCGTGCAGTGGATGTCGTATTTCGGCTGATGCAGCAGGACGAGAATCACGATGCTGGCAAAGGCTCTGGAGATCAGGGTGGAAAGTGCAACGCCTGCGACTCCCATGCCGAATCCGTAAACGAAAACGGCGTTTCCGATGATGTTCAGGCCGTTCATCACGAGCGAGGTGATCATCGAAATGTTTGAGTTTCCCATGACCCTAAAAAGCGCCGCCCCGGCGTTGTAGATACCGAGGAACGGAAAGGAAAGGGAGGTGATGAAGAAGTATTCGACTGCGTAGGTCATCACCTGCTCTTCCACCGATCCGTAGACGAGATGGAGAATCCAGCGGTTTCCGAAAAAGGAGAGGCCGCAGATCACAAGAGCGATCAGTCCGCAGATCATCACGAGCTGTTCGGCTGCATGACAGGCGGTTTTCTTATCGCCGCTGCCGAGGAACTGTGCCCCGACAACGGAACCGCCGCTTGCCATGGAGGTGAAGATCACGATCAGGAGTACACAGATCGTATTGACGAGCGAGATTCCCGAAACAGCCGTCTCACCGGCCCCGGATACCATCACCATATCCGCCATACCGACGGTAACCGCCAGCACCTGCTCCACAATCAGCGGAACGACAAGCCGGATCAGTCGTTTTCGATCGAATAAAATCTTTGTCTCTGCCATCGCTGCGGATTCCTCCTTTCTGGTGTTTCTTTTTTATATGGAAAGAGGCGATCTGGAATTTTTGTGTTCCGGATCGCCTCTTTGCGAACTCTGGAATCCGAAAAAGCGCAGCCCCGAAATTTTCTTTCATGCCGCGCCTTTGCGTTTCCGTTTCTTATATGGAGTTTGTATCAAACAACAGAGCATGTTCTGATTTTCTAAAAAGCTTATTTGGGAGAAATTTACTTACACTTGAAGAAAGGAAATCCAAAAAACAAAGAAACGGAGAGATTCATGTCCTGAATCGCTCCGTTGCGTTTTTTATCTTATTCCATTGCTCTGTTGTTTTTCAACATAGGCACATTCTAGCGGAATTTTCTTTTTTTGTCAATCCTCAAATTTTTTGATGATTTCCAGTCTTTTGCATCATTTCTGTCAACTTTACCCAATTTCGCCGAAGATTTTTGTCCATTTCTGAACATTTTTCTCATCATCGGCCGAAAGCTTTCCGGTTTCTTTTAAAATCGCGGAAAAATTTCCGGCAAATTCTGTAAAATTTCAGAGTGACCGCCGAAATCCCAAAAGTCCTAGATCCAGTCAAAATCCCCGCCGGTGATCGCAAGGCTTAAAAGCGCATCCATCTTCTCGACTTCCTCTTCGCCCTCAATCTTCTGCAGCAGCACTGCGGTATCCAGCACATCCTCCAGCGACTCACCAGGCCCGATCTCATAATCTACCTCCGCTTCACAGTCCGGGCATGGAATTTTTTCCATTGTCTGGATAGATAAAAAGCGGTTGCCGCATTTTTTACATTCATAATAACCACATGTTTTGGTTCCGTCTGGTACGTAATACATTGTCTGACACTCCTTTTACTTCTGATATTTTTCAATGACACACTGATGTTCTTTTGACTTTCGGTCATAGTTAATGCCCACCAGCAGAATCTGCCCGCTGTAGGCTTCCAGCGTACTCGGATACTTCCGTTCTTTGATCTGTCCAATTGCCGTATTCGCAGTATGATCCCATTTCAATTCGATCAGCAGCGCCGGGTACGTATTCGCATATTCGTGTTTCGGAAGAAACACAAAATCGGCAAATCCCTTTCCAAGCGGCAGTTCCCGGATCGGTTTAAAATAATACTGCATAGCTCCAAGATATGCAATCGTTAATACACTGCTGAGGGAATTTTCATCATTGTACTGCAGAACAGAAGTATAGTCCATATGAATTTTCTCAATTCGTTCCGCTGCCTCTTCTTCCTTCAGCTCCCAAGTTGCATCCAGCAGTTTTGTCGATTCCCGTTCCAGTTCCAGAAATTCATTCCACTGATTTTCTTCTACCGCATCTGTGAACTCGCTGCGGATTTCCTCATTTGGAATATACGCCATCTGTTCTCTTCGATCGTACGCCAGATAACCTAAGTGAATCAGCGCAGTTAAAACATCATCTTTATTTTTAAATGTCACCATATCATTCTGATAGGATTTTGTTTTTACTTTCACTCGTTCCCCGGACATCATGGTAATAATG
>CAVBNJ010000001.1:0-34854 GCA_963596755.1 bacterium | reverse complement strand
AGTCCGGCCGGATATCCATCAGCGCGCTGATGTTTCTTCTGCTCTTTCCTACTGCGTAGCTCTGGAACAGCTCACCGATCTGATAAAAAAGCATAACTGCGATTGCTTCATTGTAATCGCCGCTTTTTTCATAAATTGCCAGCGCAAACGCACCGACCGTAGCGACCGCCATCAGGAAGTTTTCGTCAAATACCTGACCGTTTAAAATTCCCTTCACGGCTTTTTTCAAAATATCATAACCGATCACACCGTACGCCACAAGATAACAGGCAAGCTGCGGAATTCCGATCAGCGGGATGAAATGCAATGCAATCAACATTGCTGCTGTAATCACGATACGTGTCAGCATCTTTTTCTGTTTTTTATTCATAACGACACCCTCTCAATTAAATGTTTGTTTAATTGTTCTGTTTAGATAAACGCCTCATTGAAAAAGAGGCGTTTATCTTCGTTTTCTTAAAGCTCGATCTCGCAGTCCGGCTCTACCTTTTTGCAGGCTTTTACAACATCTTTCATCACGCTCTTTGCATCCTGTCCGTCTTCGAACTCTACGATCATTTTCTGCGTCATAAAGTTTACGGTTGCATCTGCAACACCAGCAGTTTTCTTTGCCGCATCCTCCATCAGGTTCGCACAGTTTGCACAGTCTACTTCGATTTTGTAAGTTTTTTTCATTGTAAAGATCTCCTTTTTCTTCGATTGGTTTTTATTAAACAATTAACTATTCGTTTAATGTTTATGTCTGTATCATATACTCTGCTGTTCCAAAAAGCAATACCCCGCGCGGCTTTCCTTCTTTTCGGACTAAAACTCTTTCCAAATGGGCTAATTAAAAAATCCGCCCCCGGAATCACATTTCCGGAGACGGATTTTATGAGCGGTTTTCAAATGTATTTCAATATCGTCTCAATCAGAACATCCATATCAATCGGCTTCGCCACATGGTCGTTCATGCCGACGCTGATTGCTTTGGCCTTGTCCTCGGAGAAAGCGTTGGCTGTCATGGCGATGATGGGGAGGTTGGCTTTTTCTTTGTCCTGCAGTTTGCGGATTTTGGATGTAGCGAGATAGCCGTCCAGTTTCGGCATCTGGATGTCCATCAGGATCAGGGCATAATAACCGGCCGGGCATTTTTCGATTTTCTCGAAGCACTGTACACCGTCGACGGCACGGTCGACCAGCATTCCCTCTTCTTCCAGCAGGGTCATTGCAATTTCCGCATTCAGATCATTGTCTTCTGCGAGGAGGATTCGTTTTCCTTTCAGAACGGATTTGTCTTTTTTCTTATCCTCCGTGCTGTGGACGGCCTGTGTCTCCTGGACGAGACGGCATGGAATGGATACGGTAAACGTGCTTCCCTTTCCGATTTCACTGTCCACCGCAATCGTTCCGTTCATGGAATCCACCAGTTTTTTGACAATCGCCATACCGATGCCGGAGCCCTCTACGCCGCCTTCTGTTGTATTCCGCTCTCTGGAGAATGCGTCGAAGATTCTGGACTGATACTCCTTTGACATGCCGATGCCGTTATCGGATACCGAAAAAACGATGCGGGTCTGTCCGTCTTTCTGTTCCGAAGGTTCTTCGTGGATCTCACACTGTATCGTTCCGCCCTCCCCTGTATATTTCAGCGCGTTGCTGAGCAGGTTCATCAGAATTTCGGAAAAATGGGTTTTGTCCAGATAGACATTGGGATTGGATAAGCTGCAGGAGACCGTCAGATTCTGTTGGTTTTTCTCTGCCTCATTTTCAAACATCTCCGCGCATTCCCGGAACGCTGCTCCGATGTCGAGCGGGCTCTCCTCCAGCACAATTTCATCGCTCTCAATCCGTGCCAGATCCAGGACATTATTTAAAAGAGACAGCAGGCTCGTACTGCAGTTATCAATCTTATTCATATAGTCGACTAATTTTTCCTTGTCGTCCAGATGCTTCCGCGCAAGATTGATATAGCCCATAATGGCATTCATCGGAGTCCGGATATCGTGCGACATATTGAAAAGAAACGTCGACTTCGCCCGGTCTGCAGCCAGCGCGGCTCTTGCCATATCCTCCAGGGATTTCGCTCTCTGTTCTCTCTTTTTGTGCTCACTCTGCATATAGATGCAGGCGCACGCCAGAATCAGAATCACCACAACAGAGCCGGAAGCAGCAGCCAGCATGGCTTTGTGGTTGCACTTTTCGATAAATGCATACGTAGACTCCACATCCATCTCGATGCACAAAGCCCCGATAATTTCCCCGCTGTCCGTATCCCGGATCGGATAGCATGCCGTAAAAATATGGCCCCACGTCGTATCCACAATCTTCTGCGAGTATACCGCTTCCCCGGATAACGCCTGCTCAATGTATGGGATCATCTCATCCTCGATATACGTTCCCGGATATGCAAAATCATCCGATCCATAGTCCAGTCCATCCACAAGATAAATGAGTTTTCCTTCCGCATTCCTTTTCGCCGTATAGAAATACCGGGTGGAATTCATTCTTCGGATTTCATTTAAATGCCGCTGCAGCGTAATATACAATTCCGAATCCATGTCGGACGTATCATTGATTTCCGAGAAATCTTCTCTCGTAAGAAATTCCTGTACCCCCTCATACATGGCGTCTGTCCGCCTGCTGTTTTCTTCATTCGTATTGCTCAGCGTTGTCTCATTTGTTATTTTCTGCAATACAAACGTATACGCAGACACAAATAAGATAGAAAGCAGAACAATCAGCATGGCGTTGTTGAACTTGCTGTAATACACGGGGGTTCTTTTTGTTTTATCGTCCGGCATGGCTTTTTACTCCAATATTTGTTATTTTTAACATAGATTTAACTTTATTATAACCCGCCGGCAAATCCAACGTCAATGAAGAAACGCTCTTATTTTCGGTTTCTTATATCTCCCCTGCAATCCCGCACACCCGGCAGACCTCTTTTGTCCATCGCTCTGCGTCCAGCAAAAGCTGCTCGTGTCCAAGGTCAAACTCGCGGATGTCCGGCTCCGCGAAATATTTCAGATAGCGGTCCCGGTATTTTTCACCCATTTTTCTGGCATAAAAAACATGAATCGTCGTCCCCGGCGCCTGGATGTGCTCGCCGACTTTTGTGTAAAGATCTGTGCAGAACTGATTTTTCGCGGATTCTTTCGAGATAAACGAAAAATCAATGCCGCTGCCGATTCCCATCATGTTCATGAATTTCTGAATCTGCTCCGCCTCTTCGCCGCCCTTGCTGATTTTTTTATCCATCATCTTCCGCATCAGCGAATTCTTTTTTCCTGTCAGCAGCGGATAGAACAGCGGCATCATGATCGCTGTCTCCACCTTCGCCAGCCACTTCGGTGCCTGATCCATATCACTCGAGCCGATGATCGCATGGTCGATATGGATCTTCTTTCTGCCGACCAGCAGCGACACCACCGATCCGCCGAGAGAACAGCCGTAGGCGGCAAACACCTTTCCTTTCCATTTTTTCTGAACATAAGCTTCAATTTTCGCCGTCTCATCCAGCTCGGAGACAAACGTAGTGTGTTCCGTCTCGTCAAAACCGCTGTAACTTACAATCATCACATAAAAATGCTCTTTCAGCCCCTCGATCACATGCCCAAAATTTGTCTTCCAGTAACAGCACGTCCCCGGAAGCAGCAGGATTCCAGGCTTACTGCTGTCGCCAAATTCATATACTTTCACGGATCAATCCTCCTCGTCTGTATCTTTCACAATTCGAAATTAGTCATTTCTAACCACGATCCTAGCACCTTGCGTATTGGATGTCAAATCTCGTAAAAAATTTCTTGCTTTTTCCTCTTTCTTTCGCTTATAATAGACCTGCTAAAATAGAATGATTGATAAAAGCCGGCTTTGTAAATAAACGAAAAGCGTGAAATCCTGAGGATTTGCTGATCCTCGCAGATTTCACGCTTATTTTTTTTGCATTGCCGCAAGAAGGAGGATTTATGAACCCGAAAAACAAACTGGCGGAAATGCCGATCCGCCCCCTGCTGTACACGATGGCAGTCCCGCTGATGCTGTCGCTGCTTGTGCAGTCTCTCTACAATATTGTTGACAGTATTTTTGTCGCCAGACTGTCGGAATCTGCCCTGACGGCCGCATCGCTGGTCTACTCAGTGCAGTTTCTTATGATTGCCGTCGGCGTCGGAACGGCAGTTGGACTGAACGCGCTCCTCTCCCGGAAAATCGGAGCGCAGAAAGCGGATGAAGCATGCCGTGCCGCCACAACCGGACTGATTCTTATGCTGCTTACCTCGCTTTTATTTTCCCTCGTCGGCATTTTTCTTTCCGACACGATTGCCCGCGGCATGACCGCCGATCCCGAACTGCAGGAACTCTGTCAGCAGTATCTTTCCATCAACCTTGTTTACTGCTGGGGAATCTTTCTGCAGACGTACGGCCAGCGGCTTTTACAGGCGGTCGGCGATACCGTTCTGTCGATGATTTCGCTGATTATCGGCGCCATTCTGAACATTATTCTGGATCCGATTATGATTTTCGGTCTGCTCGGCTGTCCTGCCATGGGAATCCGGGGCGCGGCAATCGCAACTGTCATCGGTCAGATGGCGGGAGCCGTCGCAGCACTTTTGTTCAACCGCTTCCGCAATCCTGTCATTCATGTACGCTTCCAGCATTACCGTTTCTGCTGGCAGGATGTCCTCGACATCTACCGCGTTGGGCTTCCTACTATTATAATGCAGGCGATCGGAAGTGTTATGACCTTTGCCGTCAACACGATCCTTCTGGATGTCTCTGCAACGGCTGTCGCCTTTTTCGGCATTTACTATAAACTGCAGAATTTCCTGATGATGCCGATCAATGGCCTTGGCCAAGCGGCGATTCCGATTGTCGGTTATAATTACGGCAGTAAGAAAATGCAGCGCGTCCGTCAGACATGGCACGTTCTGCTCCCGACCGGAATCGCCATCGCCCTTGCAGGAACCGTTCTGTTCTGGATTTTCCCGAAACAGCTTCTGTCCCTTTTTTCCGCAAGCCCGGAAATGCTCGCCCTCGGTGTTCCTGCCCTCCGCATCATTTCCGTCACCTTTGTTCTCGCCGCCATTACCATTCTTTGCGGATACTTTGCTTCCGGACTTGGCAACGGTGTCATCAACATGATCAGCGCCGCCATCCGCCAGCTCGTGATTCTCGTGCCATGCCTGTGGATTTTTATCAAAATCTTTGGAATTTCACGCGGATGGTTTGCGTTCTGGATTGCAGAAAGTATTGCCTGCCTTTACAGTTACTGCAGTTCCCATAAATTGCTCAGAACCCTTTAAACCAAACTGGAAATTCAGAAGGACGTGAATCCACAAAAAGATTCACGCCCTTCCTCCTGACACGCTCTAATTTAAATATTCACCTACTGGAGATGAATTATACTGTTTCTTGATTTCAATGATAATAGAACCATCCTCATTTGTTTTTTCTGATAAGATTCTGTACTTTGCCCCGCTCTTCTGCAGCTGCTCCTTATATCTCTCACATTCCTGTACAATCGTCTTTTTTGCATACTCTGTCGTTTCTCCGTCGCGGTTGGAAAAACACAATGTCTGAGTGATACAAGCTGCTTTGATTCTTTTCATGATAGCTACCTCTCTTTCATTTTACAGATACATTACACAGACAAAAACAGGGATCCTTCACTCAGTAAATTTGAATGAAAGAATCCCTGCTTTTCATGTAAATTATACTTGGTTTTATGCTATTTATTATACTTGATTTTTTTCAAAAATGTAAGTGTTTTTTTATTTCATGCACTCTATGATAATGCTCTCACATCTTTCATATCCAAGCTGTGAACTGTTCAGGCACAGCGTATAATTGCTCGCTTTCCCCCATTTCTGTTCCGTATAAAAGTTATAATTCGTCATACGTCTTTTATCAATATCTATCATCATTTGAGCTGCTTCCTGTTCACTGACTTTGTACAGCTGGCAGATTCTCTTCGTTTTTTCCGCCAGATTACCGTGAATAAAAACATTCAGCACATCATCCCGGTCCTGCAGAATAAAATCTGCATTTCGTCCGACAATCACACACGGTTCTTTCTCTGCCAGTTCCAGAATAACGTTTCTCTGCGCTTCGTATACAAGATCCTCCACAGATTTTCCCATACTGTCACGGCCGGCAAATGCATAAGCAAACAGACCCTTTTTCGGAGACAGCTCTGCTCTTTCCTGAATATATTCTGGTGATAAGCCGGATTTTTCTGCAATCTCACTGATGATATTTTTGTCGTAGTAAGCAATCCCAAGTTTCTTTGCCACTTTTTCACCAATAAAACGACCGCCGCTTCCAAATTCTCTGCTGATTGTAATAATTCTTTTTGTCATCTTTGCTTCCCCCTTATTCCAAAACATCCACTCTGTTTTTTCTGATTCTTTTCAAAAATCCATATCCTACCAGACACGCAATCACTTCTGTAATCGGAAATGCCCACCAGATCAGGGAAATTCCCATCTGACCATTTCTCACAAAGATGGAAAAGATTCCTGCCAGCGGCAGAATCAGGACAAGCTGTCTTAAAAGAGAAATCACCAGCGATTCCACACCACCGTCCAGAGCCTGATAGATTCCCTGATAAGCAACATTGATTCCTGCAAATAAAAAGCTGATGGAGATGATCCGCATCGCACTGATAAAATATTCTCTTGACTGTCCTGCATTAAACAGCGTCGCAAACGCTCCCGGGAAAAGCTCTGTAATTGCAATGCCAAAAATCATTAATACAACTGTATAAATAAGTCCATATTTGATTCCATCCTGAATTCTCTTTCTGCTCCGCATTCCATAGGCAAATGCGATAATCGGTGTGATCGCATCGCGCAAGCCAAATGCAAGAAACAGAACGAACTGCTGTACTTTATAGAATAAGCCATAAGCGGTCTGTGCCGATGGATTAAATTTCAGAATCAGATTCATTACATACACCATAATGGACATCAGCGCCTGTGCAATAATGGCCGGAAGTCCGATGGCATAGATTTCTTTTATAATGCCGCCGTCCGGCTTCATATATTTCGTTCCATGTTCGAATTCTTTATTGAGCTTTACATGGAACAAAAACAGTAATACGGCAGATGCCACCTGTCCAATTACTGTCGCATAAGCAGCACCTCTTACTCCCATTTCCGGACATGGTCCAAGACCATAAATCATAATGGGGTCCAGAATGATGTTGACCACCGCGCCGACTACCTGTCCGATCGTGGAATACAGGGATCGGCCTGTTGCCTGCAGCAGTTTTTCGAACAGCGAAAAGAAAATGATTCCAAAGGAAATCACACAGCAGATCCGCAGATAACTGGTTCCCATTTCCAGTACCTCCGCATCAACCGTCTGAGATGCGATGTAAGCTTTTACTCCAAAAATTCCAAACAGCAGGCAGACTGCATAAATAATCACACCCAGAAACAGACTGTTTCCCGCTACCTTCGCCGCTTTCTTCCGGTTGCCCTGTCCCAGTGTTCTCGCAAGAAGTGCATTCGTTCCCACAGCCGTGCCGATTCCCACCGCAACCATCAGCATCTGAACCGGAAATACCAGGGTTAATGCATTTAATGCAGCCTCGCTGCCGGTCTTCATATTTCCGACGAACGCGCTGTCAACGATGTTGTAAACTGCCTGCAGTGCCATCGACAGGATCATCGGAATGCCCATCTGAATCATCAGACGGTTGACCGGCATGTCTTTCATTTTGTTGCTTTGTGCCATTTTGTTTTCTTCCTTTCTTTCTGCAATAAAAAAGTGTGTACCCCTGCCGCGTCCGTCATCAGTTGGACTTACGCCGCCAGGCTACACACTTTTCTCATTGCAATTATGAATTTAAAAATCAAAAAAAACGAGAAGCAAAACTGGATTTACGCTGGTCTGCTACTCGTTCGTCCTTATTATATTTCCTGTTTTTTCAAAAGTCAAATCAAAATTTTCTCTGATAAAGTTCTTTTTCATGTTTGCAAAGTTCTAAACATTTTTTGTTCAAATTTCTATCTGTTTATATTATAATATTTCCCATAACGGGAGGATGATTTCATGGAATTGGATGTCTTAGGATTATTATCGGCCTGCTCCTACGCGCTGGACTGTGTGGAGGCGGAACTTGTTCACGTAACGGACAGGCATGCGAAGCGGGTTGCCTATATGAGTGTCTGCACAGCAGAACAGATGGGGATTCGCGGAAAGGAGCTGCAGGATCTGGCGGTCTGTGCGCTGCTGCACGACAATGCGCTGACGCAGTATATTCAGGAGGAGCTGCACAGCGATATTGCACATGCTTCTGCTACGCAGGAATTTCCGCAGGTGGGGATGCACTGTTCACAGGGTGAGGAGAATGTCCGGGAGCTGCCTTTTCATACCGATGTTTCGAATGTGATTCTGTATCACCACGAAAATGCGGACGGCAGCGGCCCTTTTGGCAAAACCTGGACGGAGGTTCCGCTGTTTGCACGCATCATTCATCTGTGTGATCTGCTGGATGTGAGCTGCCGCACAAAGTCGTTTGCCGATGATACCTGGGAAAAAGCGAACCGATTTCTTCAGAAGGCGCGGGGCCGTGTTTTTGATGATATCTGCGTGGACGCATTTCTGCGCGCTTTTTCGGAATCGCATTTCATTTCTCTGAACGACGAAAATCTGGAGACCGCTCTGTGGAGCAAAGTTCCGCGGATCAAACAGGATCTCAATTTTTCTCAGATTAAGGCACTGGCTGATTTCTTTGCGCGGATCGTCGACTATAAATCGCCATTTACCAGCACCCATTCCATCGGCGTCGCCGTTGATGCGGAAATGCTGGCGCGGCATATGGGGTTTGACGAAGAGACGGCGCAGAAAATGTATCTCGCCGGGGCGCTGCACGATATCGGGAAAGTTGCGATTGGAAACGAAATTCTTGAAAAGCCGGGAAAACTGACCGAAGATGAATTCAAGACCATGAAGCATCACGCCGCATACACGTATTACATTCTGTCCGGCGTCGACGATTTCGAGGAAATCCGCGACTGGGCCGCCTTCCACCACGAACGGCTGGACGGATCGGGATATCCGTTCGGAAAATCCGCCGCCGACCTGAACACCCAGGAACGCATGATGGCCTGCATCGACATCTACCAGGCCCTGACCGAAAGCCGGCCCTATAAGCAGGGGATGCCGCACGAAAAGGCATATGGCATCCTGCGCGATATGGCGGGGAAAGGGTGGATTGATGCGGGGATTGTTGAGGAGATTGATGCTTGTTTTGGGGCATAACTAAAAAAGGAGTGAACCCGTCATAACTTAACTGATGAGTTCACTCCCTTTTCTTTATTAGAAAGAGATTCTGTTATTCTTTCTTGTCTGTCTGGACTCATTAATAACCTCCTGAATATCTTTATAAGGTACCTGTGTGAAAATATCTCTGAGTTCATCTGCGAGATCCAGCGCGATTGCAATTTTGGTTAAAGACAGCAGGGAAATTTGGCCTGTCGTTTCGAATCTTTTAATTGAACCGTAGCTTACTCCGCTCATGGATGCTAATTTTTCCTGCGTAATCGAACGCCTTTTTCTGACATTCCGTACCCGCTGTGCCAGTTTCTGATCCATTTCTTCCGGGGTTTCCCATATAAATTGTTCCATTCTGCACCTCTTTCTCATAGACCATATTTTATCTAAATATACTGTTTTTCATTCAATATAGATCATATATTATCTATTTATTTTACCATTTAAATACAAATAGTACAATGCTTTACTATCTGTTTCCATAAAAAATCCACCTCTCTTGGTAACGACAGGTGGATTTTCTTGTTTTTTATTTTATTTCCGTTCCGTCCACTCTTGCCAGCAGTTTTCCAGTGAAATGTCTGTTAAAGAAATGAATGACCGGTCCGAGTCCAAACGCCGTCACCAGTGTTCCGATTCCAATCACGCCTCCTGCGAAATAGCAGATGAGTGCACAGACGACATCGTTCGACATTCTGTGCCAGAAGTACGGGATTTTCGGCCATTTGCGGGTCATGATCAGGGACAGGCTGTCGTATGGGGCGACGCCCTCGTTCGGCATCTGGTACATGGACAGTCCCAGACAGCAGATCAGAACGCCGATGCATAACGCAAGCAGTCTGGCCGGCATAGCGGTGAGTGCAAGACCCATGATGTTGGTGAAGATGTTGTAGAAAAAAGTACAGATGTACGCCAGAAACACCGCATTTACAACCGTTCCCATTCCAAGAAACATTCTTCCAAACAAAAGCTCCACAATCAACAAAACAATATTTACCAGAAGCTGAAAATTACCATACGCCATCCCAAGCTTCTCCGCAACCGCCATATTCATCCCGCTGAACGGATCCGTTCCAAGCCCCGCAAGCTTAAAAATCGCAATCCCCATACCCGCAAGAATATTTCCGATACACATGATCAAAACGTGTTTCCAGTTGATATTTTTAAAATACTCCCCCATTTTACTTTTCCCCCGTGTTTTCTTTTGTACAGTTATGGCTGTCTTTATGCCATTTTTCTATTTTATCTTATCACATGAAAAAGAATTTTTATATACTATTTCTTCTGAAAATCACCTTTTCCACAGTCACTTTTTTATAACTTGGTAATAGATTTGTGCGTACTTCTCCCCCGCTCATTTCTCCGATATGATAAAGATAACGAAAAACGAATGAATGGAGGATTCCTATGAAAAAGAATGTTGATCTGACAGAAGGAACCATCTGGAAGCAGTTGCTTCTGTTCTGTCTGCCGATTATGTTTGGTACGTTGTTTCAGCAATTATATAATGCCGTCGATGTAGTCGTCGTCGGACAGTTTGTCGGTGCGGATGCGATTGCAAGCGTGGGCGGATCGTCAGGAATGGTAATTAATCTTGTGGTAGGATTGTTTGTCGGTCTTTCTTCCGGTGTGACGATTATTGTTTCCCGGTTTTATGGGGCAAAGGATTCCGCAAATGTTCATCAAGGAATCCAGACATCTCTTCTCCTGTCACTCCTCGGCGGCATTCTGCTCACGGTGCCTGGCATTCTTTTCACGCCGGCGATGCTTCATCTGCTGAATACACCGAAAGAAATCATGGCATCTTCCGCCGCTTATCTTCGCATTTATTTTGCCGGCATCCTTTTTGTATTTCTCTACAATGTCGGTTCCGCCATTCTCCGTGCACTGGGCGACAGCCGACGGCCGTTGTATTATCTGATTGTGTGCTGTTTTATCAACATTTTTCTTGATGTGATTCTCGTTGCGTTTTTCCGTCTCGGCGTAGCCGGTGTGGCAATCGCAACCGTTACGGCACAGGCCGTAAGCGCTCTTCTGACCCTCCGTGCGCTGTGCCGTCTCGACCTTGGCGGCAATCATCATCTTGTGCTTCGCTCCATGCATCTGGACACGCAGATTCTCCGCGAAATCTTATGGATTGGTTTCCCGGCGGCGCTGCAGAGCATCATGAACAGCCTGTCCGGCATGGTGATGACCTTTGCCATCAACAGTCTCGGAACCGCTGCAATGGCTGGAAATACCTCCTACGCAAAACTGGATCAGATTTTCTGGATGATTTCGACGGCATTTTCTGTATCCGTATCAACCTTCGTCGGTCAGAATCTCGGGGCCGGAAAAAAGGAACGCGTGAGAAAAGGAATCGGCGTCTGCCTCGGCATGGATGTGCTGCTTTCCGGCTTTTTATCTGTCTTTTTCTTGCTGTTTGGTCACTCTCTGTTTTATCTGTTTACCAAAGACTCAGCCGTCATTGCCTCCGGCATGCAGGTATTAAAAGCGATCGCTCCATACTATATCCTGGTTGCCTTTTTCGAAATCACAGGTAGTGCGCTCCGCGGCATGGGTGTTGTGATCGTTCCCATGATTTTAAATATCGCCGGACTCTGCGGCATCCGCATCCTCTGGATCTGCACAGTCCTCCCTGCTTTTCCAGCGCTGAACAGCTTATACGGCATCATCCTCTCCTGCCCGGTTTCCTGGATTCTGACTGCTGCTGCGATGGTAATTTACTATTTTTACAAAACCAGACATCTTGCTTTTGCCCAATAAAATTTTATAACCCGCAAAAAATCCGTTCCCCGGAGTTTTTCTCCCGGAACGGATTTTTCATATCCTGCTCAGATCCCCAGCCAAATACGCATCATTCCCAGAATCAGCATATGCACCGGATAAAACAGATAGTTGACCAGTTTATTCTGTTTTCCTCTTTTTCCGTTATATGTAAGCACCAGTCCGAAGCCCAGCAGTGCCCAGGGTTCTTTGTACATGCACAGGAAATTGAGCGGGACGGTGAGAAGAAGGCGGTCATGGAACAGATAATAAACGTATCCGATCAGCACTGCATGATATTCATAGTCAAGACTCAAATCAGATGCCAGAAAACACATGGCCGCCAGAATCACAAGCGAGACCAGATACCATGCGGCTTTTGGGAATTTCTGCATTTTCCCTTTCAGAACGTCGATGATCCAGATCGTAACCAGCACCAGCGCCATTGTAAACATGATATTGTTCCAGTTGGGCTCATAAACAGATCCTGTCGTGAACAGATCAAACGGGATCTCGGAGATTACTCCAAACACCAGCAGCATTCCCAGATATTTCCAGCGGTTCCGCGTTTTAAAAAATCCTTCCACCAGCAGAAAGATAAAAATCGGAAATGCAATTCTTCCCAGAATATCAAACAGACTGCTGATGTAGTTCATCATCCCGCCGTTCAGATATGGATAAATCAGCGCCTTGTTCACGTGATCGATCAGCATGGACAAAAATGCAATATATTTCAGCTGCGCTCCCGATAAAACTCTGATTTTTTCTTTCATAGGCATCGCCTTTCTTTTTCTATTGTTCTGTTAGAAAAAGGGAACGCCAACAGCTTTTTCTTCCTATGCTCCGGCGTTCCCTTCTTTATCAATCATTCATTTTCTGTTTCTGCAAATGTTTTTTAGTAATTCTCTTCTCTCACCTCAAAATAGCTCTGCGGATGCGCGCATACCGGGCATACTTCCGGGGCTTTGGTGCCGACTACGATGTGGCCGCAGTTCCGGCATTCCCAGACTTTTACTTCGCTCTTTTCAAATACCTGTGCTGTCTCGATGTTTTTCAGCAGTGCGCGGTATCTCTCCTCGTGATGTTTCTCGATCTCACCGACCGCGCGGAATTTTGCAGCCAATTCCGGGAAGCCTTCTTCCTCGGCGGTTTTTGCAAAGCCTTCGTACATATCGGTCCACTCGTAGTTTTCACCTTCTGCGGCTGCCGCCAGATTTGCCTTGGTGTCGCCGATGCCTGCGAGTTCTTTGAACCACATTTTTGCATGCTCTTTCTCATTATCTGCTGTTTTCAGGAAGAGAGCTGCCATCTGCTCGTATCCTTCTTTTTTCGCTACGGATGCAAAATACGTATATTTATTTCTAGCCTGTGATTCACCGGAAAATGCTTCCTGTAAGTTTTTCTCTGTCTGTGTTCCCGCGTACTTGTTTGCTGCCATTTTGATTTCCTCCGTTTTCTCTGTTTTTTCTAGTTTTTCTATTGTCACTGTTTTTACAACCTTCTCAAAATCAGATGCCGGGTGCTTGCACAGAGGACATACAAAATCCTCCGGCAGTTCCTCGCCTACGTACTCGTAACCACAGATCGTACAGCGCCATACCGTTTGGCCGCTCTCGGTTTTTCCAACTGCCTGCGGCTTCGGTTTGATGTTTTCCAGATAATACGCATACGTTACCGACGGCGCATCACTCAAAACTTCCATGTCTGTAATCTCACCGATAAACATCGTATGCGATCCCAGATCCTCCGTCTTTTTCACCTTCACGGAAATGTAAGCATTCGTTCCTTCGGTGATGTAATAAATCCCATTTGCCCCGCGGGCACATGCACCAAAGTTTTCAAACTTATCGACATCCCGTCCCGACTGGAAGCCGAACTGTTTGAACAGATCAAATTTCGCATTCTGGCTCAGAACCGATACGGTAAACTCGCCGGTCCGCAGCACCATATCGTGCGTGTAATTCAGTTTATTCACACAGATACTCAGCTGATTCGGCTCCGATGATGCCTGAATTGCGGTGTTGATGATACATCCGTTGTCCTTCTCCGCTTCCTTCGCCGTCAGCACGAACAGACCGTAGCTCAGTTTGTACATCGCTTTTTTATCCATCCTCATTCCTCCGTTTCTTTTGCTCTGCACGCCAGGCAGATTCCTTTGAAGAAAATATCGTAATTCAAAAACTGCATGCCATGCGTATCATGAATTCTTTCGTTCAGATCGGTCACCTCATCCATATCGACGTCGAAAATTTCTCCGCACCGGATACATTCTACATGGTAATGATTTTTCAGCGTAAAATCGAACCGGTCCGGTCCGTCCGGGACTTCCACTTTCCGGATCGCCCCCTCCTCCGCCAGAATGCCGAGGTTTCGGTACACCGTTCCCTTTCCTATGGTAGGATGATCTTTTTTGATGAATTCATACACTTCTTCCGCCGTCAAATGGCGTTTCAGCCCCTGCACCGTCTGCAGAACCATTTCTTTTTGAATCGTATTTCTTCGTTCCATGGCGCTCTCCTTATTAGGATCTTTTCTTAATTAGGATTATATATTATTTTTAGTCTTTTGTCAATGTACAAATCAAGAAAATCCTCCATTGAAATGCCTCTTCTTTGGTGATACAATGTGTTACAATGCTTATCAAAAGTTGCATAATCTGGGGGACATTTCTATTACAAAGGAGATTTTTTATGTTTCAGGTTTTTGTTGACTCAGCAGCCAATCTGCCTGCTGTTACCGCGAAAAAATACGATATCCATGTCGTTTCTTTCGTCAATCTTGTGAATGGAAAAGAACTGGTCTGCTTTGATCCGGATCTGACACCGGAAGAAGAACGCGCCAAAGGAAAAGAATACTACGATGCCATGCGCGCCGGCGCCGAAATCAAAACGGGACTGATCAGCACCGCGAATTTTGAAGATGCATTCCGCACTGCTCTCGAGGCGGGTCAGGATGTGATCTATTTTTCTTTAAGTAAAAATATCAGCGGAAATTATAACTCGGCAAGACTTGCTGCTGAGGAACTTCTTGAGGAGTACGGTGAAAAACGCAAAATCCGCCTCGTCGATTCCCTCAACGCCTCTCTCGCACAGGGCATCCTCGCCATCTATGCCACGGAAATGCGCGACAAGGGCATGGATGTAGACGAAGCCGCAGATCTTCTCGAAACCTACGTCGGCAAAATGAACGGCGTTTTCACCGTCGGCGACCTGAAATACCTTTCCCACACCGGAAGAATCAAGGGAAGCGTCGCTGTTGTCGGAAATATGCTGAAAATCAAACCGATTCTGCGCGGAAATAAAGAAGGCTATATCGTTTCCTATAAAAACGTACGCGGACGCAAAGCCGTTTTAAATGAACTGATCCACCTCTTCTGCGAAACCATCGAAGATCCGGAAAACCAGATCGTCGGAATCGCTCATGCGGATGCTTATGAGGATTCTCTCTACGTGATGCAGGAAATCCAGAAAAAAGTGAAAGTTCGTGAGTTCATCAACACTTCCTACGACTACTGCACCGGCGGCCACGTCGGACCAGATACCATCGCACTGTTCTTTATGGCGAAAGACCGCGAACTGCTGTAAGAATCCCGCCATCAAAAAAATGCGTGTTTGAAAGTTTTCACACTCTCAGACACGCATTTTTTATGTTTCCGTTTTATTTTAATTTTCCATACTCTTCATCCGATACCGGCTCGCACCACTCGTTGGAGGTTTCTTCGCCTGCTACTTCTACGGCAAGATGGCTGAACCAGCAATCCGGCGCTGCGCCGTGCCAGTGTTTTACGCCTGCCGGGATGTTGACGCAGTCGCCCGGTTTCATCTCGATGGCTTCTTTGCCCTCTTCCTGATAATAGCCGCGTCCGGCAACGCAGATCAAGATCTGTCCGCCGCCGCTCTTTGCGTGATGGATATGCCAGTTGTTGCGGCAGCCCGGCTCGAAGGTTACGTTGAAGATGCCGACCTGGCTTGTGGATACCGGTGCCAGATAGCTCTTGCCGGAGAAATACTGTGCAAAACCGTCATTCGGCTCGCCGATCGGGAATACCATTTCTTTTGCATGGGCACGCATTACCTCGTCCTCATACGGAAGATCGCCCTCGCCGTTGCTCCAGACTTCTTTCGCCATGTTAAATACGGCCCATCCTTTCGGCCAGCCTGCATAGAAAGCAACGTGGGTAATAATTGCTGCGATTTCCTTCTGGGTAACGCCGTGTGCTTTTGCGTTCTGCAGATGGAATTTCAAAGAAGAATCCGTCACACCGGATGCCATCAGTGCAACTACAGTGATGATGCTTCTTGTCTTTACGTCAATGTCTTCGTTATTCCAGTTCTCTCCAAAGAGAACGTCATCATTAAAATGAGCGAACTGCGGAGCAAACTCTCCGAGCGCATTTCTTCCTGCTGTCTGTGTAATTTTTGCCATGATCCTATCCTCCTAGCATATTTTCTGGTTTTATTATAAAGCCACCCAGTCTCCTATGTCTAATACCTATATTTTATAATATTTTATGCCTTTTGAGCACCGTTTTTTGTCCGATATTCCCGCGGGGAACAGTTCATCTTCTCCCGGAAGCATTTTCCAAAATAGGCCTGCTGATTAAATCCCGTCTGGAATGCAATTTCGCTGATCGGCAACGCTGTCTCCTTCAACAGATTTTCCGCTTTCGCCAGCCGGACGTCTATCAGATAACGGTACGGCGTTGTCTGCATCATTTTCTTAAAACAGCGGATCGCTTCGGAATTGCTGATTCCTGCACTTTCGGACAGCATTTCCAGCGACAGTTCCTCCGCATAATGAGCTTCGATAAATCCCAGCATTTTCCGCATCCGAACCGCCTCTTTTGTCTCCGGAGCGGCATCCGGTATTTCCAGATTTTTCAGCAGGATCGTCCAGAGCATCGAAATCCTGATCAGCACCTCACAGCAGTAAAATTCTGTTTTATTCTGCTCTATCTGCACAAGCTCTTCCAGAATTTTCAATGCTTCTTTCCCCCAGTCCGTTTCCCCGGAAAGCCGGACCAGCGGCATGCCATGATTTCCGGTAATTCTCTGTGTCATGCGCATAACAGGACTTCCGGGATAAAAAGACACGAGACGTTCCGGAAAAATAAAGCATTTGTACTCACATTCTCCTGTCCGGTCCTCCCGGTGTACTACATTTTTGTTGATAAAAACTCCCTCGCCCGCCGACAGCAGCTCCGTTCTTTCCAGCGTTCTCACGCAGACTTTTCCTGTCATCACATAAACAAACTGCAGATCCTCATGCCAGTGATACGTCTGAAAACCCGGTGTGAGCGGCAGGGATGTTTCATTCTTCCGATGCAGCACAAGATAGGGAAAGTCTGAATCTTCGTTTACATTTTTTGAGTTAATATATTCCATGTTCTGTCCGCTCCTGCCTGTGATTTGAAAATATCTTTATAGTTTTTACTGATATTTTAATAGGATATTTCCATTAAAATCAGTATAATCATAACCAGATGAAATGTAAAGGAGGCCTCTCTTATGAATTATTATATCGCGGGCTGTGTCTTCACCGCAAAGTATCCGGAACTCAGCAAAAAGATTCAGGACTATGCCGCCTCCCTTGACGGAATGTCGGTTGTCCGCTGCTGCGTGCCGGGATGGAAAAAAGATATTTATGAAGAAAAGATGCCGTGCGGCGAACTTGCCGATTCCTGGCGGGCGCTGCCGCAGAGTCATGTGTTTACGCCGGAGGATGAGATCTGGTCGCTCTGTCCCAACTGTATGAATATCTCTGAGGAATGGCGCCATGTGCGTGCCGTTCATTCACTCTGGGAGCTGATTGACCAGGACGAAAGCTTCGTGTTCCCGGATTACTCCGGCATGCGCGTGACGCTGCAGGACTGCTGGCGGATGCGCGATCGAAGTGGTACGCATGATGCGGTGCGGTCACTGCTCACGAAAATGCACATTGAATATGTGGAAATTCCGATGAACCGTGAAAAGACGGATTTCTGCGGAACTTCTCTGTACCGCCCGCAGGTCGAGCGGAATCCGAAACTGGCACCAAAGCATTATCGGGATGATATTGATGGGCTTTTCCTTCCGCACAGTGAGGAAGAGCAGGTTCAGATTATGAAAGAATACTGTAAAAAATATCAGACCGATACGGTTGTCTGTTACTGCCATTACTGCCTCGAAGGTCTGCTGGCAGGCGGTGTGGATGGAAAACATATGGCACATCTGCTGTTCGGCGAGGTTTAAATTTTATCTGCAATTCTAAAAACAGCCCTCTTTCGAAAGGGCTGTTTTTCTCATTCATGCATTTCTTTATATGAAATCCCCCACTCTTCCATCGACTTGATAATCGGCCGCATGGATTCGCCGAGTTCGCTTAAAGCATATTCGACGCGCGGCGGCACCTCCGGGTATACGGTTCTTGTGATGATTCCGTCGGCTTCCATCGAACGGAGGCTGTCCGTCAGCACCTTCTGGCTGATGCCTTCCAGATCTTTTTTCAGTTCATTAAAACGCCACGGACGCACGAGCAGGTTTCGGATGATCAGAAGTTTCCATTTGCTTCCGATCAAAGAGACGGTCGTCGCCACCGGGCATGCCGGCATTTCTTCTTTTGTGATCATACGTAATTCCTCCCAATCGTTCAAAATATGATGTTACATTCTATTATAATGCAAACATGCTTTTCTTACAATAAGTCACCTTTTTATAACCCGGGTTATTTTTTTATGACTAGGTAATAGATTTGTGCGTACTTTTTTTCTGCCCTTCTCCCCGATACAATAAGGGCGTGAACAGGGAACTGATTCACCCAAAAAACTCAAATGGAGGTAAAACATCATGGCACTTGCGAATTTATTTGGATGGACGAAAATGGCAACAGAAAAACCGGCGGCAGCCTGCGGCTCTGCGTGCGGTGCTGGCGATAAACCAGCTGAAACTCCGGCGGCCTGTGGTTCTGCCTGCGGTACTTCCGACAAACCGGAAGAAAAACCGGCAGCCTGCGGTTCTGCCTGTGGTGCCGGCGACAAATAAGTCTGCACCGGAATACACCCTGCAAATGTGTTATCCATACACCGGGGTGTATTTTTCAGAACGGACATTTTCTCCCATGGTCCGTTTTGAAAAATGCGCCCTGGACTCTGACAAAATCTGATAAAGGAGACTTATCTATGAATCCGTATTTTTCTTTCCAATGGCACATCACCGACGACTGTGACCAGCGATGCAAGCACTGCTATATTTTTTCCGAAGACAACTGCAAACACCTCGATTCCATGACCTGGGATCAGATGCAGGATACGTTTTACAACTGTCTTGATTTCTGTGAGGTCTATCACCGCACGCCGTATTTTTATCTAACCGGCGGCGACCCGATTCTGCACCCGGACTTCTGGAAACTGCTCGCGCTGTTCCAGGCGCATCACATCGCCTTTACGATTCTCGGCAATCCCTTTCATCTTTCGGATGAGGTCTGTCGGCGGCTGAAGGAGTGCGGATGCGAAAAATACCAACTTTCAATTGACGGTATGCGCGAAACACACGACTGGTTCCGAAAGCCGGGTAGTTTTGATATCACGCTCGAGAAAATCGGCTGTATCAATCGCGCCGGTATCCGCTCCGTTGTGATGACAACCGTTTCCGGTACGAACATTGACGAAGTTCCTGACATCATTGATGCGGTTGTAAAAGCCGGTGTCAATGTGTACGCATTTGCCCGCTACTGTCCGACCAGCGAGGAAAAAGACACGAACATCGAGCCGCTCCACTACCGGAAACTGCTGGCGGACTGCGACCGGAAATTTAAGGAATACGAAGCGATGGGATGCAAAACGTATTTCAATAAAAAAGATCATCTGTGGACGCTCTACGAATACGAAACCGGCGCGTTTCAGATTCCGTCCTATGCCAAAGAGGGCATGATTTACGGCGGCTGCAACTGCGGAAACTGTCATCTGACGATTCTTCCGAACGGTGATCTCTACGCCTGCCGCCGCGTGCAGAACAGTCATGTGGCAAATGTTTTTACAGATCGGATTGCGGATGTCTGGATTGGTCAGATGGAAACGTATCGGGATTACACGAAGTTTGAGAAATGTTCCCGATGCGAACTGCTGGCGTTCTGCCGCGGATGCCCGGCGGTTGCAAGTGGAAAGGACGGAAATTTTTATGCAGCAGATCCACAGTGCTGGAAGGAGGTCGTTTAAATGAAAGAAAATGAAGTGATGAAAGCCATTATGCACCGGCGCGCAATCCGGCGGTTTGATCCGGCGCAAATTACCGAAGAAGAACTGGAACAGATTTTACAGGCGGGCATGTATGCGCCGAGTGCCGGCGGACGGCAGGGCGTGATTTTTGCAGTGTGCCAGGATCGGGAAGCGAATGAAAAACTCGGAAAAATCAAGCGCGCCAATTCCAACCCACGCATGGCGACCGGAACCAATTTTGTCTCCAAGGAACAGCCAAGCATCGCGGATGATCCAAAACTGATCAATGCATTCTATGACGCGCCGACCGTCATCACCCTGTTTGCCCCGCGCAATTTTCTCTTCTCCGTTGATGACTGCGCCGTCGCTGCCGAAAACATGATGCTCCTCGCCGACTCCATCGGCATCGGTTCCTGCTACATCGGCCAGGGCTGGACGGCATTTGCAGATCCGTATGGCCAGGAAATCCTCCGCAAATGGGAGATCCCGGACGGATATTATGCGGTGCTGCAGCTGCTCCTTGGATACCCCAAAAAAGAAGATCGCCACCCTGCGGCAAAACCAAGAAAAGAGAAACGCGTAATTCGATTTTAAATCTCCTTTGCGATGATAGAAAGGATACAGAATGTTCAAAGAAATTGATATAAAGACACTGCAGCTGAATCCATTTACCTTGTTTGGAAAGGACTGGCTCGCCCTGACTGCCGGAACAGAGGAACATGGATTTAATTCCATGACCGTTGCCTGGGGACACCTTGGTTCTGTCTGGGAACGCGGTACACATCAGAACTGCCTTCCGACTGCCATCTGCTATGTCCGCCCCAGCCGGTATACGAAAACTTTCATGGATCAGGAATCTTACTTTTCCTTGACCCATTTCGGAAATGGTCATAAGAAAGCACTCGCCTATCTTGGTACGCATTCCGGCAGAAGCGAGGACAAAATTGCTTCCGCCGAACTGACTCCTGTTTTTTCCGACGGCACCACCTATTTTGCAGAAGCCGATCTCGTTCTGATCTGCCGAAAGCTCTATCATGCACCGCTCCTCGAAAATGGATATGTGGACCGCGGACTGATTGATTTCAATTATCCGGAACGGGATTTTCATGAAATGTATGTTGGGGAAATTGTGAAGGTTCTGAAAAAATAAATTCTTAAACTCAAACAGGAGGCCGCAATTCACGGCCTCCTGCTCTGTATAGAAACGTACTGGTCTTTATTCTTTTGTCAGCAGCTTTTTATACGTCAAATCAATCGCAAATGCTCCAAGCGGTGCAGTCAGCACGATTGCGAGAACGGCAGCTGTCAACACAGTATCGCCGCAGGCAAGGCCGAGCGACAGCGGGATTCCGCCGATGGCGGCCTGGACGGTGGCTTTTGGGGTGTAGGCCATCATGGTGAAAAGGCGTTCTTTTTTCTTTAAGCTGGTTCCGATCAGGCAGACGGCTACGCCGAGCATGCGGAATACAAGTGCGCCGATGATGACAATGAGCACTTTCACCCCAACTTTTCCAAGATAGTCTACATTGACGGTCGCACCGACAAGTACGAACAGAAATACCTCGGCAGCTACCCAGAGCTTACTGTATTTGACCGCCAGACGTTTCGCCACGACTTCCCGTTTTCTCTGCAGACCGATGCCGATAAACATAATTGCGATCAGCGCAGAGAATGTGATCGGCGTTGTGAGGGCATCCTCGGCTGTGACAAGCAGCAGGGAAATGCTTAAAATAATCAGAACTTTTGTCGTATCGCGGATATGGACTTTCTGGAAAAATACAGCAAGCAGAACACCAATTGCCGCTCCGATCAGAATGCCGAGCAGAATCGAAACAGGGATGTTCACAAACCGGAGCACAGACGCACCCTCGCCCTGCAGCATGCCGACAAAGGTTGAAAACAGAACGATCACATAAACATCATCCACGGATGCTCCCGCGAGGATAAGCTGCGGAATGCCCTCTTTCGTTCCGTATCCCTCATCCATCAGTTTTACCATTCTTGGAACAACGACCGCCGGAGAAACGGCTGCCAGAACAGAACCTAAAACAGCAGCTTCCAGCACGCTCATTCCCATAAAACGCGGTGCCAGCAGAATCATCCCCAGCAGTTCAAACGATGCCGGAACGAAACACATCATGACGGCGGGTCTTCCGATCTTTTTCAAAGCCGAAAGATCCAATCCAAGGCCTGCTCTCGTCAGGATAATAATCAGCGCAATCTTTCGCAGATCCGCCGAAATTCCAAGAATACTCGCATCAATCAGATCCAGCACATACGGCCCCAGAACCATTCCCGTCAGCAGCATACCAAGGAGACTTGGCAGCTTCACTTTCTGGCAGATCCATCCCATGGACATACCAACCAGCAGAATCAGTGCAACACTCAGTAACATATGTTTTCCTCCTTAATAGACGCAGAAAAAGCTGATGCCCCCTGCGTTTTTTATCGCAGAAGTCATCAGCTTTTATTAAGCGGTTTAAGTATTTCTACTTCGGGAGAACTTCATTCCCTTACAGCGGTAACTATAGCACAGGTGAGAGTTGACTGCAAGCATTGATTTTATCATTAAATTAAATATATATCATTTTTGTGATTTAAAATTTTACATGTGCAAAGTGAGCAGAAAATCTTTCAAAAAGTGATGTAGAAAAAAGCTAAAAATCTTTAGAACAAATTCCCAATTGTTTTAAAATAGTCTTTGCGCTATAATACCCGTACAAAAACATTTCTGAGATGCAGCAGAAAAGAAAGAGGGTATTTTTGTTGTATACAGAAATGAAAAATATGATTTATGCAACGGACAAAACGGCACAATATGATGCGAGTGCCAAGCGTCTGCTCGGTCAGAAAATGATTTTAGCTCATATCCTGGTTCATACGGTAAAAGAATTTCAGGGAATGCGTGCGGAAGATATTGTTTCCTGTATTGAAGGGGAACCTTACATCAGTACAGTTCCTGTAGATCCCGGACTTACGAATAGAGCTGAAGAAAAAGATGGGCAGCGCATCGTCGGCTTCAATTCTGAAAACCAAGAACTGAATGAGGGGCTGATTCGTTTTGATATTATCTTTTATGTTCGCTTAAAAGACGGTTTATCGCAGATTATCATCAACGTTGAAGCACAAAAAGAAGAACCTACGGAATATCATATTTTAAACCGAGCGGTTTTCTACACCTGCAGAATGATTTCTTCTCAGAAAGAACGGGATTTTACCGGATCGGATTTTAATCAGATCAAACGAGTTTATTCTATTTGGGTATGTATGAATATGAGCAAGAACAGTATGGACTATATTCATCTGACCAACGAAGGGTTGATTCACTCCTATCCCTGGAAAGGGCGCCTTGATCTGCTTAATATTGTTCTGATCGGACTTGCTGATCTCCCTCCGCAGGAGGAGAAATTTGAACTGCACAGACTTCTTTGCGCATTATTTTCCAACGAGTTGACACTGACCCAGAAACTCGATATTATGGAAACAGAATACAATATCCCATTAGACCAGACAATCAGAGAGGATGTGAATGTTATGTGTAATTTAGGTGAAGGGATTCGCGAAAGGGCACTGAAAGATGGATTTCGGACAGGTCAGCAAAGCATGATTCTTCGCATGTTTCAAAAAGGCTATACTATCGCTCAAATTGCTGATATAGCAGAATTGTCGGAAAGCCAAATAAAAGTAATTATTAAAGAAAATAAACTTGTAACTGCATAAAATAAATCAGCCGCCCGATGGAACCTCTTCCAAAACGGACGGCTGATTTATTTTATGCGGGCAGTTCTGACTCATCCACTTTTACGGCTTCCTGCGAGCAGTTCTCCCACAAACTTCCGATATCTGCAGATGTAAAGTAATCCTTCGTTTCCTCCCCCAACTGCACTCTGCCGGACTTGACGCCCCCGGCGTTGTAAATGATCTCGTAGTTTGTTCCGTCCAAAAGGGAGAAGCGAAAGCTTGTGACTGTGCTTCCTGTAAGCGGCTCGGTTTCTTTGTCGGTTACTTTTAAGTTTGAAAATGTAGAATACACATCGGCAATTTCTTCCGGTTCTGTGATCTCTTTCTTTTCTGCGCTTGCCGGCACAACGAAGCGGTACATTTCGATCCTTGCAACATCAGATGCCTCAAACGGAAGCGTAACTGCTGTCACTTTTCCACAGCCTGTGAGGCATATGCAGATCAAAACTATCAGAAATATCATTTTTGTAAATACCTTAACTCTTTTCTCCATACACACCCTCCCTTTGGCGGCGCCTCTGAAAATCACAACTCAATCCAATACCGTTTTACCATAACTTTTTCTTCTGGATCGTACATCTCATTTTCCAGTATGCCGCCGTTTTTCAGAATCACCTTTTCGGAACCATAGTTATCTTCATCGCAGACACACAAGATCCGTTCGAATCCGGCTTCTTTTGCAATTTCCAGGCCCTGTTTTAAGATCTGTGTTGCCAGTCCCCGTTTTCTTTCTGATGGGCGGACCGCATATCCGATGTGACCCCCGAAATCCAGAAGATACTTTGTCAGCTCAAATTTCAGGCTGAATACCCCTATCATTTTTTTGCCTTCATAACACAGATAAAAATCTTCCCGCACAAACCCTTCCGGCAGATTTTCCCCCGTATGGCGGTTCTGCATTCCGATGAGCCAGCGGTCATAGTCCTGATAATTCCAAAGACCAATACTCTCACTGCCCACACGCTCAATTTCACGGTAATACTCCTGCACATCCTCACGATTTTCAGTTGTCGGTAAAATAAATTTCATATCCATGATCTCCCTGTTTTCTGTAAACTTCAGCTTCCCGTATCTCTATTGTAACGAAAATATCCTCAGCACGAAAGTAGAAAAAACACAGACATCTTTAGAACAAATGTCTAATTGTCTTAAAACACGATTAGAACTATAATGTCTATATAAAAAGTATTTTCTCATGCAGGAAAGACGAAAAGGAAACGGGAGGGAACATACATGGAAAAATTTCGAACGGTCGTATCTGTTATTGTTATGATACTTGCCGCAATCGCTGGTTTCTTTGCCGGCGCGTTTCTGCTTGATCAGCCTTTGGGCGGTGCAGTTTTATTCGCCATGATCGCGGGATTTGCCTGTATCATCTACATGCTGGATAACCCGATTGAAAAATAATCACAAAAAACCGCAGAACCCATCCCCCTGAAAAGGCATTGAATTCCGCGGTTTTTCTGCGTTTTCCCCATCTCAAAATACTATACCAAAAAGATCCACGCCAGCATCGAAACCATCGCCGCGATGTGCAGTGTTCCGATGATTCGAAACGGAAACATCGCAAGAAAGATCGGCAGAACCGTAAAGATGACTGCCCAGACCGGGACTGCTGCCGTGCCGGTTACAATTGCAGCGATCAGTGCAAATACATAGACGAGATACCCGATATAGCACTTCGTCGTTGCCGTCTCGCCGTTATACAGAGCCACCATCATATCTTTTGCTCTTGCATCTTTTCCCATATGAAGAAATACATACTCCATCAGCGCCGTTTTCACATGGTGCGCCGCTCCGACTGTGATGAACATGACGATCGCCGCGAACATGATCGAACCATAGATTTTGGATTTTCCGTAGATGTACGCCGTGATCGCAAAATATCCAAAAAACTGCAGCACCAGCGAATAGGCACCCCAGACCGCCGAACGCATGGGCACTTTCTCCGATACGCCCTCCATCACCTTCGCCATCTTTCCTTCCTCACCGATGGTCTTGATGTCCTCAATCATCAGCCTGCCATTCGGAAATATGCTGATGATGCGGTCGCAGTACATATTCACCGCATGCCCGATGATCCCCAGCACCAGCAGAAATCGCAAAACAGTTACACTCATCGTCCCACCTCCCAAGTTAGATTCTCTTAAGATGAGGTTAGCTCAGTCTAACTATTTTGTCAAGAAGATCTGTGCACGGTCACTTCATTTTTCTATTTTGAAAACTCAACAGAGACATAATACGTATACTCGTTCTTCAATTCCACATTTCCTTTTTCCAAATCCTCAACAGAATACGCGCTGAGCCCATTCTCTCCATAAAAGAACGCCCCCAGTCCCAGCTCTTTATCATAGACAAGTGCAATGTCATCCGTGATTTCCGTGCCGGATCTGCCGAAGACTTCCCGGTTTTCTACGCCCTCGAGAATCGGAAACTTCGTCTGATATTTGGCGGCACTGTCTGTGATATATACATCAACTTTGAACTCCTCAAAATCCGGGATCAGCGCGATCATTCCATCCGATGGAGAAGGCAGATCACCGGAAGTATCATAAGAAAGCCCTGCGAGTTCCGTTTTGGAAACCTGTTCGCCGTAGTGATATTCCGACAGATACAATGTCATGTTCTGGAACGGCTCATCTGCCGAATACTGAAAGAGCATCGCGCCGTCCGGACCGGAAAGTACCCGGGCGATGTTCATTTCCGGTGAATCCATGTCATACGGTGCAATAAAATTCTTCGGTGTCCGCACACTGCGGTACCACATCACGCCGGCTGCCGCAATCGCCAGTACAGCCGTCAGCGCCAGCACCGCAATCATACCTTTCAAATGCTTCTGCCGATGCTTGCTGTCCTTCGCAACCTGGATCAGGTTGTCCTCCGATTTCGCCGTCAGATTTTCCTCGGTGATGTCCTCCCCGGCGAGAAATTCGTTGATGGTGATGCCGAGAATCTTACACAGTTCCAGATACACCGACACATCCGGCAGGCAGACGCCCCGCTCCCATTTCGAGACAGATTTATCACTCATCCCGAGCTGCTCCGCCAGCTGCTTCTGTGTCATGCCGAGCGCTTTTCTTTTTTCCGCAATATATTTTCCAATTTTGACAAGATCCATACGATTTCCCCCTTTTCTTTAAGGAAATCATATCAGAAAAGGGGGTGAAATCACACCCCCTCGAAGTAGAATCACTTATTTCAGGTTCCCAACGATCGCATCCTCGATCATTTTCGCCATTTTCTCCGTATTGATCTCCATGATACCACACGGCATCGGTCCGAAAGAGTCGATGATTTCGACCAGCTTCTGATGATCCTTCGGATCCTCGGCAATTTCTCCGTAGGTAAAGGCAATGCCGAATTCCTGATACAGTGCTTTCAGTGCCGCAAACGCTTCCTGCAGCAGAGCCTCGTCCTCTTTGCCCTCGGTGGAGACATTCAGAATCTCCTCAAAATAGCGGTAGAAAATTCCCTTGTCTTCACTTGCGCGATAGATCTCTTTCAGCCAGTACGGGAACAGTCCGTTTAATGCCTGCGGGTAATTCAGTCCAAGGTAACGCTGTGCAAAGGACTGCAGCGGATACGGCACGAATTCGCCCTGGCGACCGAGATCATTGATGCCGGACAGGCTGAGTGCACTGTTCAGCAGCAGCGTTCCGCGCGCATCCAGATCGGTCGGATCGGCGAGGCTTCTGCGCAGGCACTCGAGAACCGTTTTCATCGCTCCCTCGGCATAATGCTCCGCCAGTACGGAACGGCTGAGGTTCAGATAATTAATAGAAATCTGCACAAACGCAGTCATCTGTCCGGAAGTCAGCACTTTGTCCGGGAGAGATGCCATATAAACCGGGTTCAGCCAGGTAAAGACAGCTTTTCCAACCGGGCAGCCTGCCTGCAGACCGGTGTCGTCGAGTGTGATCTGCACATCCGCATTCGTCTCGGAGCCGGACATCGGGTTCGTCGGAATTGTTACAACCGGAAGCTGTGCCAGATTCTCTGTCGAAACTTCGTACGTCAGATATTTTTCCATCGGCACATCCGCATGCAGCGCACCAAACGCAATCGTCTTTGCCAGATCCATGCTGACTCCGCCGCCGATACCGAGAACTGCCTCAATCTTTTCCTCCAGACAAAGCTTGATGCCCTCATTTACTTTGCTGAGCAGCGGCTCTTTTCCAGCTTTCAGACAGAACACGGTAAGCCCTGCCGCCTCGAGATCGTTTTTCAGCTCCTCATAATGGCCGCCTGCCACAAAGCTTCCTGTCGGCACGACCAGCAGCCGCTTACCAAGCTTCGCAAGTTCCCCAATCACAAAATCCTTCTGCCCCGCACCGTAAACAATGCGGACACTTCCGTCATAAATAAAATCTTTCATTTTATAAGCCCTCCATTTTTGTCCTATCTTTTCTATAGCTACGATTCTAACGGGAGTTCTCTGAAAGTGCAAGGCAGGAACAAGTGTCTTTCTGTAATTTTATTTACTCAAAAAAGAAAGAGCGCTGCACTAATTTCATGCAGTCGCCCCTTCTTTTCTCTGCTTATCTTTTTATTTCAGTATTCTTACCTCAAACGGTTTCAGAACAACGGTACCGCTCACTTTTTCACCGGTATACAGATCTGTCATCTCTTCTTTGACCTGAATTTTGGTTTCTTCCTCTTTGTAGTTCAGGACGAAGCAGTACTCGGTATCGTCTTTCTTTCTGACAGCCAGTTCGCAGGTTTCCGGAATCTCCAGTTTCTCTTTGTATGGATCTTTCACACCCAGTTTTTCCAGGAATACTTCTGCGGTTTCCTCAGAAAATGCTGCGCCGAAATAGTATACGGTTCCTTCTCCGTAGGTATTCTTGATCAGTCCAGGTGCTCCTGCATAGTAGCAGTTTTCATAAGCGCCAAGAACTTCTGCGTGCTCTCCAACTGCAGCCAGCTGATCATTAAATACAGCAGCTTCCAGTTTGGTGCCGTCCCAGTCGATTACGATATCTTTGTTGTCCGGGGATACCAGGGTGTATTCTGGAATATCCACGCCGGTCATCTCGGCAAATTTGCCCGGCAGTTTGTCCATCACGCAGCGGCCGTACATATCTTTGTATCCGCTTCTGCAGCCCAGAACCAGGCAGCCGCCGTTCTTTACGTACTCTTCGAGTACGGCTTTTCTCTCGTCAGAAATCAGTACCGGATGCGGGTAGAACAGCACGGTATATGGTTTCAGATCTTCTGCGGTTACATCGTCGCGCAGATAGATATAATCCATCGGTGTATGCGTTCTCTGCGCAGCTTCGAAAATGCTAAGCTGGCTCTTCCACTCCACTTTTTCATGCCATACATCCAGCTGGCTGTCCCATACGTTGTCGTAATCTTTCAGGAAACCAACTTTTGCTTCATATTTGGAACCTGCGATCTCGGACAATTTCTGGAATTTCTCATGAATCGATTTTACTTCCGCCAGTCTGCGGTTGTCTCTTCCGGAATAATCCAGGATGCCATGCCAGTAGATCTCTGTTCCGTATGTACACGTTCTCCAGCGGAAATAGCTGATATAATCGGCACCGTGTGCTACACTCTGCATCGTCCACAGCGTCATCTGTCCCGGTTTCGGAGTCGGAGCTGCCATACCGGTATTCCATCCATTGGCGCCGGACTGCTGCTCCATGATGCCGAAGTTTTTGGATACGGCACGAACCTCAGACAGGTTGCGGCTCCACATACGGTCTTTCAGGAAGTTGTCTGGTTTGTACGCATCCAGGCAGTAAGCAAAGTTCGGGTAGGAATCATACATGATGAAATCCAGACTCTCGTTTGTCATTCTCTGGTTGTCCAGGTTGCCGAACAGACCATTGGTGGTGATAAAATCACCCGGCTTCAAATATTTGCGGATGATATCGCTCTGCAGTTTTGCAAATTTGCATGCACTGTCGGATACGAATCTTGTATAATCCAGCACTTCATGCGGGTTGGTATTGTTGCTCAGTGTTGTTCTCGGAACATATACTTCCTCGAAACTGTTGTACGTCTGATTCCAGAAATTGGTTCCCCATGCATCATTCAATGCATCGATGCTTCCGTATTTTTCCATCAGGAATTTGCGGAAAGCGATCGTATCACTTTCGGAATAGAACTCATTTTTCTCGCAGTTGATCTCGTTGTCGATCTGCCATCCGATAATGGCCGGATGTTTTGCATAATGAGATGCGGATTTTTCAACGATGATTCTCGTCAGTTCCTGATATTTCGGAGAATTGTAGTTGTAATGTCTTCTTCCGCCATGACGGTACAGAACGCCGTCCATGTTCGCATTCAGCACTTCCGGATATTTTTCTGTCAGCCATGCCGGCGGAGTCGCTGTCGGGGTACAAAAGATTACTTTCATACCCATCTCAGCTGCCAGATCCAGAAATCTGTCAAAGAAATCATAGTTGAAAACACCTTCGTACCGCTCAATCTTACTCCATGCAAATTCTGCGATTCGAATTACTTCAATGCCGTTTTCCAGCATTCGTTTCAAGTCGTCGCGCCAGAGACTCTCGTCCCAGTGCTCCGGGTAATAACACGTTCCTAATACCAGTCTTTCGCCGTTCACAATTTCCATAAGATCACCTCTCTCGCTTTTTATTCATACCTTAATCATATCATATTTATTCTTTTACCGCACCAGATGTCAGACCAGACATAAAGAACTTAGATGCACTTAAGAATGCAATCAGCAGCGGCAGTACCGCACAGGTGCTGGCAAACATCAGCGCGCCGTAATCAGTACCACGGTCACCAACCATAGTCTTCAGCATCAGCGGCAGCGTCATTTTGTCTGCTTTACGCAGAATCATCAGCGGCTGCATGAAGTCGTTCCATACGTTTACGAACTGCATGATACCAAGGGATGCATAAGCCGGTTTCAGGATTGGTGCAATAACGCGGAAGAAGATCGTCCACTCACTGCAGCCGTCGAGCCGTGCTGCTTCGATCAGAGATACCGGTACGTTGTTCTGGCAGTACTGCCGCATCCAGAAGATACCGAATGCATTCGCACAGCTCGGAATGATCAGTGCCCAGAAGCTGTTTAACCAGCCCAGTTTTGACATCATGATGAACCACGGGATGATACCTGCTGTCCATGGAACCATCATCGTACCAAGAAGAATCGCAAACAGTGCTTTCTTTCCCGGGAAATCATATACAGAGAATGCATATCCGCCGATGGAACAGAAGAACAGTACCAGGATCACATTGCCAAACGTTACGATACAGCTGTTCAGGAAGGCCCGCGGGAAGTTTACCGCCTCCACCATGTTGTGGAAGTTGGTTGCCAGGTTTGTTCCAAACCACAGTGCCGGCGGGAAGGAATAGATTTCACTGGTTGTATGGGTTGCCATAACGAACATCATATAGAACGGAACCAGCATGATCAATGCGATCAGTCCCAGAACAATATATAAGGAGATTTTCTTTCCAATCGGATGAACCTTGGCAATCACGATTAAGATAACGGCTAAAGCTGCAAGTAAAATTAATAATGTTTTCATTTACCGTATTTCCTCCTTCCAGTATCTTTCTCTTCCGAGAATTTGTTAACAAAGACAGAGATTACAACGATCATGATTGTGATCACGTATGCACAAGCAGATGCATATCCATAGGAGTTTCCTCCCTGCGGAGCTTTGTTTAACAGGTACATCATCAGTGTCAGACCGCCATTGTTGATACCGCCGGTCCAGCTGGAGTTTGTTAAGATGAATGGCTCCGTGAACAGGTTGAACATACCGATACTGGACTGTACGATCGTAAAGATGATGATTGGTTTTAACAGTGGGATAACGATACTGAACATAACTCTTGTGTTGGAAGCACCATCGATTCTGGCTGCTTCATAGATATCATTGCTGATACCCTGCATGCCGGCCAGATAGATAACCATGTTCCAGCCTACCCATTTCCATGCAAACATTACAATAACGGCTACTTTGATCAGACTTCCGTCTCCGCCCAGCCAGTTGATGTTTTTGCCGCCGAACAGGCTCAGGAACCAGTTGATGACACCATAATTATTTCCAAACATGGTCTGGAAGATAATGGAGATCGCAACAGAACTTGTTACCATAGGCATAAAATAGATGGTTTTAAAGATATTCTCACCTTTTACCAGTTTCGAATTCAGAATATATGCCAGAGCAAGACCGCCCAGCAGAATCGGAATATGTGCAATGATACCGATCAGCAGTGTGTTCGATAATGCTTTCCAGAACAGCGGGTCTTTAAACAGGTTAATATAGTTGGTTACTCCGTTAAAATGCATCGGTCCGATGCCGTCCCACCGGAAGAAGCTCAGTGCAAATCCGGCTACGATCGGGAACAGACCGAAGATTGCGAATAAGATATAAAATGGTGCGATGTATGCGTATGCCACTTTATTTTGTTTTAATGTATAAACAAATCCGGTTTTCTTTTTTGTTTTCAAAAGTGGTCCTCCTTCCGTCCATCAGTACTCTTTATGTAAAATCAGCCGCCGACCGGACAATTCCGATGCAGCGGCCGATTTTAATTCTTAAATTTTTACTGATTTACTTCTTATTTGTCCCAAACGCCAGCGTCTTTCAGTACCTGAATCTGCTGCTCTTTTACTTCTGCAGTTGCTGCTTCGATATCAGATATTACCTGAGCGCGGATACCTTCTGCATCCAGGCCCTGCTCCAGTCCGGAGTTTACAGATGTATAGATGCATCCGTCTGCTGCGGAGTCCATCATGGTTGTGTTTACAGGCTGCAGTTCTGTTGCCAGCTCTGCCCACAGTTTTTTCGGCTGCTGTCCGCTGAAGTAATCATCTGTTGCATCATAGATAGCGGAATCTTCATATGCAGGTGTGTAAGCCGGGAAGTAATCTACTGCCTGGAAGATGTCGTTCTGACCTTCTTTGGTTGCCAGCATGTATTTTACAAATGCCCACGCTGCTGCTTTATTCTTGCTCTGCTCCGGGATTACCAGGAAAGATCCGCCCCAGTTGGAAGCTTTTACACCGCCAGGCATCTTAGCAACGCCCCATTTTCCGGAAGCGTCCGGTGCATAGTCTGTTTTCAGGAATCCACCGAACCATCCGCCGGAGATAACAGATGCTACACTGCCGTCAGCATAAGCTGCTTTTGCTTCGGTGCTCCACATATCAACGTTCATATCCAGACCTTCTTCACGCATCTTGATTACTGCGTTCAGGCAATCCAGGTCGCCGTCTCTTTCTACCTGCAGGTTCAGATCTTCGTCATAGAAATCTCTGTTGCAGAACAGTTCGTAGTACAGATAAGCTGCATCCGGTAACAGCCAGCGTTTTCCAGGAATATTTACTTTTCTTGCTACTTCCAGTACGCCGTCCCATGTGCTCATCAGTTCAGCAACTTCATCCGGGTCGGTCGGAAGTCCGCATTCTTCAAAGATATCGGTACGATAGAAGTAAGTGGTTGGTCCTACATCCCAAGGAATCAGGCGCATTGCTTTTCCGTCTGCGGACTGGCACTGATCCCATTTGAATGCTACGAAATCATCTTTCAGCTCGCCTGCGTTGTATGGCTCATCCAGCAGGTTGGTTAATGCTGAGGAATCACGATACTGCGCAACGTAAGCACCCTCTACCATGGCAACATCCGGAGCGCCGTCTCCAGCGGACAGGGATGTCTGCAGTGCCTGATGATGTGATGTTGTATCGGTGAACTGCCATTCTACCTGAATGTTCGGATAAACTTTGTTGAAACCTTCCATAGCTGCTTTGAAACCATCATCGCCAGATGGCCATCCGCCTACGGTAATGGTACCGGAGATGCTTTCCGGATCGGAGAAATCAACGTCTTTCGCATCACTGCTGCTGTCTCCGCCGCCGCATGCTGCAAGTCCGACTGTCATGGTTGCTGCCATTGCACAAGCTAAACCTTTCTTCACCATACTGCTTTTTTTCATACTCTACCTCCTGTGTTTTCTAACCTTACGTATGTAGATTTTTAACGCTTTCTCCTATCTGCAGTTTCGGTTTCAGATGTACGATATACCGCTTATTTTTCTTCTCGATGATATCGATCAGAACATTCGCACATTCCCGGCCCTGCTTCTTGGGGAACATATTAACCGTAGTAAGAGACGGGGAAAGATATTTTCTGGTTCCGGTTCCGTCAATTCCCATCACAGAAATCTGTTCCGGTACATTGACTCCCATCTCCTGAAATCCTTTTATCATTCCTATCGCAAATTCATCATTGAAACAGATAATTGCTGTTGCATTCAGCTTTCTTTCCAGAAAGACCTGTGCTGCAAGTTTTCCTTTTCCGAAGAAATCTTCTTCCGTATGAATGCTTTGTTCCGGTAAATCCTCGGAAAATGGAAGAATTCTGGGATCATCTTTCATTTCATTCTGATTCATAGCCAGCAGATATTTTTCCCATCCGGTGTTTCCGGTGACCTCTTTGATATAATTCTTCCAGGCCAGAAATCTGGAATTATAATTATTTCTGTCATAGGGAAATCCAAATGCTATCACTTTATGTCCCATACTGTTCAAATACTTCAGAGCAAGATCCATTGCCCGATACATATCCGTTTCCACCAGCGGTACCGATTTTGGGATATCCACAACGTTGCAGTAAGAAGCACTTACGACGGGCAGGTAATAGTTTTTACCCCCCCCCGATTCATATAATAACTTGTCATTTCTTCATTCGGCATGATGATTCCGTCAATCATCGTATCTTTGATTCGGTCAAATTCCATCATTCCGCTTATCGTTACCAGATATCCTCTTTCATTTGCTGCTTCACACATGCCCCGGTACATATCGACGTAGTACTCGTTGCTTAGGTCTTTACAATAATACAAAAGCTGTTTCGTTCTGCGCTCCTGCAGGCTCATCGCCACAGGCTGCGGAATAT